>JANPOJ010000001.1:0-5816 GCA_031427935.1 Ilumatobacteraceae bacterium
GCACTTCGGTCTTGCCCACGAGGTGTGCGTGCTGTCAGCGCACCGCATGCCCGACGAGATGTTCGCCTTCGCCGAATCGGCCCGAGAGCGTGGGTTGCGGGCGATCATCGCCGGTGCGGGCGGCGCTGCACACCTGCCGGGAATGCTGGCCGCCAAGACCACCGTGCCGGGGCTGGGGGTACCGGTGGCCTCACGCCACCTCGGCGGTCAGGATTCGCTGTACTCGATCGTGCAGATGCCGGCGGGCGTGCCAGTGGCAACATTCGCGATCGGCGAAGCGGGCGCGACCAACGCCGCGCTGTTCGCAGTCGCGCTGATCGCCGGTGGCGACGCAAAGCTGGCGACCGCGCTCGACGCGGACCGACGACGACGCCACGACGACGCTGCCGCGGCCATCCTCCCGCCGCAGTGATCACGCCGCCAGCCACGCTCGGCATCCTCGGCGGCGGCCAACTCGGTCGCTACTTCGTCATGGCGGCGCGCACGATGGGCTATCGCACGATGGTGCTCGAGCCCGACCCACACTCCCCCGCGGGCCGGGTCGCCGACGAGCACCTCGTTGCCGCCTACGGCGACGAGACAGCGCTGCGACATCTGGCGTCGGTGTGCAGCGTGGTGACCACCGAGTTCGAGAACCCGCCCTCCGCTGCCATGGAATGGCTGACCGCGCACACCCGGGTGCATCCTTCGCCTCACGCGGTTGCGGTCGCCCAGGACCGTCGAATGGAGAAGGCCTTCCTCCGCGAGGCGGGCATTCCCATCGCGCCGTTCGCGGTGATCGAGACCGACGAAGATGTCGCCGGCGCGGCCGGGCTCCAGTACCCGGCGATCTTGAAGACTGCACGCTTGGGGTACGACGGCAAGGGGCAGATCACCGTCACGCGGCACGCCGACCTACACACCGCGTGGACTCAGCTCGACAGCCAGCCGTGCGTGTTGGAACAGCGGCTGCGGCTCGACGGCGAAGTCTCGGTCGTGCTCGCTCGCGGCGCAGACGGCCAGACCGCCATCTACCCCGTGGCCCACAACACCCATGTCGACGGGATCCTCGATTGCACCGTGGTTCCATTCGCCGCGCCCGGCGCAGCGGAGCTCGCCACCGCGATCGCGGCGTCACTCGACTACGTCGGCGTGCTGGCAGTGGAGATGTTCACGGTCGGCGACGAGCTGCTGGTGAACGAGCTGGCCCCTCGTCCGCACAACAGCGGTCACTGGACGCTCGATGCGGCTCGCACCAGTCAGTTCGAGCAACAGGTGCGCGCCGTGTGCGGCCTCGGTCTCGGCAACCCCTCGCTGTCGGCTCCGGCGGCGGCCATGGTCAACCTGCTCGGGGACCTGTGGGCCGATGGCGAGCCGGATTGGTCGCGGGCGTTGGCGGATCCCAATGCATCGCTGCACCTGTATGGCAAGAGCTCGGCTCGGCCCGGCCGCAAGATGGGCCACATCACCGTTACCGCCGCTACTGCCGGCGTGGCACAAGACCGGGCAAAGGCGATCCGAGCCAGCCTGGTCGCTGGCTAGTCTGCGCGGGACATGATTGCCGGAATCGTCACGGATCTCACCGATTGGCTCGATCGGATCTCGAGCCACTGGTGGTTCCTGCTGATCATCCTGGTCATCGCTTTCCTCGACTCGGTCATCCCGATCGTGCCCAGCGAGACGTGCGTGATCATCGGCGGCGTCGCCGCCAGCCTCGGCCACCAGAACCTCTACGCGGTCATCGGTTTTGCTGCGGTCGGCGCGTTCCTGGGCGACAACACCGCCTACCAGATCGGTCTGCGCGCCAGTGGTGCGTTCCGGCGCCGCGCCGATCGAAAGCCGGCGTTTGCCAAGAAGATGACGTGGGCGGAGGACCAGATCGCCGAGCGCGGCGGGCTGTTGCTGATCACCGCCCGCTTCATCCCGGGAGGACGGACGGCGCTGACGCTCTCGAGCGGGATCACCCGGCAGCGGCGCGGTTGGTTCATCCGTTGGATTGCCGTCGCAGCATTGATCTGGGCGACCTACGCAGCGCTGCTCGGCCGTATCGGCGGCGCTGCGTTCGAGGACGACCACACCAAGGCGTTCCTGCTGGCGTTCGGCTTGGCGATCGCCACCAACGTGTTGATCGAGATCGTCCGTCACACCCGCAAGAAGCGTCGAGCTGCGGCCACGCCGGTGGTTCCAACACCGTGAAGCGCCATCTCGCCCAACTGAACGTCGCCACCTTGCGTCACCCGATCGACGACCCGCGCACCGCCGACTTCGCCGACGCACTTCCGATCGTCAATGGCGCCGGCGAGGGCTCGCCGGGTTACGTCTGGCGCCTGCAGTCGGACTCCGGCAACGCGACCGACATCCAGGTCTTCGACGATCCGTTGATCATCGTCAACCTCACGGTGTGGGAATCGTTGGAGGCGCTGAAGGCCTTCGCGTACCGGGGCATCCACCGCGACTTCTTCCAGCGCCGCGTGGAGTGGTTCGTCGAAGGTTCGTCACGTACCGCGCTGTGGTGGCTGCCTGCGGGCAGCCTTCCGACCACCGACGACGCCAAGCGCCGGCTCGACTTCATCGAGGTGCTCGGTTCCTCGCCCTACGCCTTCGCGATGGGTCAGAACCATCCGCCATTGGCCATCGAACACGTCGAGCTCGACGATGCTCGCGCCCAGCAGTTGATCCGACAGTTGAACGACGACCTCGAACGAACGGGCGACGGTCATCGGGCATTCCGCGTCGCGCCCGACGACATCGGCCCAGGACGTGGCAGCCTGGTCGTCGCCGAGCTCGACGACGAGCCTGTGGCGTTCGGCGCGTATCGACGCACCGACGCAACGACCGCCGAGATCCAGCGCATGTATGTGGCCCAATCAGCCCGTGGGATCCGGGTCGGCGCGGCCGTTATCGCCGAACTCGAGAGCGCGGCGAGGAAGTCTGGCGTGCAGCGACTGCTGCTGGAAACCTGGCCACGGCAACTTCCCTTGCTGGAGAACTTCGGATTCCGCCCGTGCCCGTGCTGGGGCGAGCACATCGCGTCGGCGACTTCGATCTGCTTGGAGAAAGCGCTCACCGCGTAGCCGAGCCGTTTAGCCTGACGGCAATGCTTGCAGTGATCGTGGTGCGCGACGGGGTGTTGCCCGCGGGCGCCACCGAGACCATCTCGGAATGCGGCGGCCGTGCCGTGCTGGTCGGGTCGGGTTGCGCCGCGGCCATCGCGGACGTGCAGCACGTCGCTCGGTACGTGACCACCATCGAGCTCGGAGACTTCCGTCCCGCGGCGTGGGCGCAAGCACTGGATTCGGAACTGGCCGACGAGCCGATCGTCGTGCTGCCGGCGTCGCCCGATGGGCGCGACCTCGCCCCCAGACTCGCCGCACAGCTGCAACGACCGCTGTACGCGATGGCCATGGCCGTCTCGCCATCGAGGATCGAGCTCGTCCGACGAGGCGGCACCGAGTTGCACTCGTTCGAACCCAGTGCGGCGTTCGTCGCAACGCTCCAACCCGGTGTGCGCGGTGTGGACCACAGCGACGCGCCGACGATCGTCACCGATCGCCCAGCCGAGGCCCTCGACGGCAACGACCCGACGGTCGAGCGAGTGCTACCCGCGGATGCCACCACGATCGATCTGTCGGAGGCCTCGCGGATCGTCGCCGGCGGAGCCGGGCTCGATGACCCGCATCGGTTCGAACAGCTCACTGAACTCGGGGCCGCAATGCGCGCCAGCGTGGGCGCCACGCGGGTCATCACCGACCGGGGCTGGGTCGGTCACGAACGGCAGATCGGCACGACCGGTGTGATCGTCGAGCCACAGCTGTACATCGCCTTCGGGATCAGCGGTGCGGTGCAGCACACCAGTGGCCTCGGTCAACCCCAACACATCATCAGCATCAACACCGACCCGCACTGCCCGATGATGCAGCTGGCCGATGTCGCCGTCGTGGCCGATGCCAACGCCGTGCTCGACGAGCTCGTGGCTCGGATCGGGGCAACCGGTGGCTGAGCCCGACTTCGATGTCATCGTCGTCGGCGCCGGCCCGGCAGGGTCGTGCGCGGCCATCGAGGCAGCGCGCGGCGGGCTGCGCACCTTGCTGCTCGAGCGCGGCCCGTTCCCCGGTAGCAAGAACATGTACGGCGGTGTCGTCTACCCACGCATCCTCGACGACCTGATCCCGGAATGGTGGAACGACGCCCCGATCCAGCGGTGGGTCACTCGCCGATCGACGCTGATCCTTACCGACACCCAGGCGTTGTCGGTCGACTTCCGCAACGACGGATGGGGGGCACCGCCGTACAACGGCGCAACCACCTACCGACCCGACTTCGACCGCTGGCTGGCCGACCACGCCGTTGCCGCCGGCGCAACGCTGCTCTGCGACACGACGGTCACTGGCCTGCTGCGCGGGTCGGGCCGCAAGTCGCGCCACCCGGTCACCGGCGTGCGCACCGACCGGCCCGACGGTGACGTGACCGCAACCGTCGTGATCGCCTGCGACGGGGTCAACAGCTTCGTGGCCAAAGAGGCCGGCCTCTACGGAACGTCCCAGTCGAAGAACTTCACCCTCGGCGTCAAAGAGACCCTGGCGCTGCCGAAGGAGGTCATCGACGAGCGCTTCGGCGTGCGCGATCGCGACGGCGTCGACATCGAGATCATCGGCTGCACCGGCGGGGTCAACGGCGGTGGTTTCGTCTATACGAACCTCGACACCATCGCGGTTGGCGTTGTGCTGAAGCTGACCAAGCTCGCCGCCCAGAAGACCCGTCCAGAGGAGATCATCGCGGCGATGAAGCGCCACTCGGCGATCGCCCCACTGGTCGAGGGCGGCGAGTTGAAGGAGTACTCCGCGCACCTCATCCCCGAAGCCGGGCTGTCGATGATGCCGGAGATGACCGGCAACGGTCTGCTGATCGCCGGCGATGCCGCGGCCCTGTGCCTGGCCGCCGGGATCTGGCTGGAAGGTGTGAACTTCGCCATGGGCAGCGGCATGTATGCCGGGCAGACCGCCGTCGAGGCCATCGGCAACGGCGATGTCAGCCAACGAGGGCTCGGCGGCTATGCGCGCAGGCTCGGCGAGACGTTCGTGCTCCGCGATCATCGCAAGCTGCGTCGCGCGCCGGAGCTCGTGCTCAGCGATCGAGTGCAGCACCTCTATCCATCGATGCTCACGGGGATCGCCGAACGGATGTTCCGTGTCGACAACCCGCTGGCGAAGCCAGGGCTGCGACGGATCATTCGCGAAGAGCGCAGGCGTGCCGGCGTGCACCTCGGCAGCTTGGTGCGCGACGGCCACGACGCGTTCCGGAGCTTCGGATGATCGAGCGCGACGCGACGTGGCCGGAGGTCTCGTTCACCGACCGGATGGCAACCACCGAGTTCAAGGTCCACGACCGACCCCACATCGTCGTGGACGGCAAGGTGTGCACGGACTGCAGCACAAAGGCGTGCATCGTCGCCTGCCCGGCCGACCTGTTCGTCCCCACGAGCGATGGCGGCATCGTGTTCAACTACGAGCAGTGCTTCGAATGCGGCACTTGCTACATGGTGTGCAATCGCCAGGGCGCCATCTCGTGGAGTTACCCCGAAGGCGGCAGCGGCGTCGTGTTTCGACATGGATGATGCGGTAACGGGGCCAATAATTGGCGTCTGTATGAAATGGGTGGCGTTGCGCCCCGACGTCGATGCGGTGGCCGCCACCGTGATGAGTGATGATCGATTTGCGGGGGCATCGGCGTCGGATCGGCACAGATCTCCGGCGCTTGGCTGATTGTCCCGCTGATGGCGGGCAATGACATGACCGGGTTTGTCATTCTTGCCGAGTCCCGCACCAGAACTGACGTGA
>JANPOJ010000002.1:0-1931 GCA_031427935.1 Ilumatobacteraceae bacterium
TTCTCTCGCGATGTCCACCTGACGCCAACCATGCATCTGACACGTCACACAGCGCGAGCATGGTCGTCTCGTCTATCGGCTGGGCCAGTTCCACCACCCGGCATCCTGTCCGTTCGATACGGCGAATCGCGGAGCGAAGCGCCTTGCGGTTGTGTCCCGATAGGTCGAAGTCGGGCACCGGGATCACTGCATTCTCGCCGATCTTCAGCGACCGGAGCCCGGCGCGGGCGAGCATCTCGCGTCCTTCGTCGGTGACCTGGTGAAATCCGACCGTCCAGCCGTTGCTGTCGCAGAACTCGAGAAAGGTTCGCGTCGCCGCAAGTCGGCCCTCGGGCGTGCCCGCGGGTTCACCGAGGGCGATGGCGGTCGATCCGACGACTTTGTAGGCGAGGACAGCTGAGCGATCGGGGGCGAACCACCAACTCTTGTCGTCGGAGAGAAAGAAGTAGGCCAGCGCGTTGGTGGCCCACCCGTCGAGCAACACCTCGGTAGCCAGCCGGTCGCCGTGGGCCGGTCGTTCTCGGGCGACCACGGTCGCGACGATGCTGACCAGTCCGGCCATTGCGATGGCGAAGGACGCGGTTCGAACGGAGTCGATGAAGAATGCGCCGTGTCGCGTGGCCGGTGCGACAGTGCTGGCAGGCAGAAGGAACAGCAACCGGACACTGTCGGTGACCGAGTCGACGATCGTTGTCGATTCGCGAAACTGGTTGTCCAGCAAATACAGCCCGATGACGCCGTAGAGGAGGACCGTGGCTTCGCCAGCCACCAGGATCCACCAGCCACGTCGGGCCCGCGCCGGATCGCTAGCTGCGCTGAAGGCCTGCCGTCCGAGGCCCAGTACGAGAATCAGGCTAGCCAGAAGACCCAGCGCTGAGAGATCAAAGCCGCGCAGGTGATGGCCCGCGGCTGCAACGAGAGAGGTGAGGAGCGCCAGCCTTTGCGCGGTCCGCTTGCCGTAGAGGAGACCGCGGGACAACACGACCAGCGTCACTCCGGAGATCACCAGCATGTACCTGCCGCCGGTCACCACACTGATCGCCCATTCGACACCGAGAAATCCGGGGTGACGATGATGTTGCGTAGCTGCCGACACGAGCGTCGTCGCTCCGCTGGCCAGCGAGATCAGCGCCGCGACGCGACGGATATGTCGAGGCTTCACTGATGGCTCACCCTCAGACGATGGGCGAGCGCACCGCCGACAACCACGGGGATCCACAGTTCGAACACACGGAAGAGCACGACCGCCGCCGCGGCGGTGGCGCCCGCTGTGCCGAAGCCGACCAGCACAGCGCTCATCGACACCTCCACGAAACCGAGTCCGCCGGGAAGGAACCCGATGATTCCGAACAGGCCAGCCACCGAGTAGGCAACCATCAGTTGCAGCGGGCTCACGGCTGCACCAACCGCCCGCGCACACGCCCACAAGATCCCGACCGCGATCGCCTCGGTCGCTACCGAATGGATCATCGCCGGCAGCAGCACTCGCGGTCGGCTGCGCACCACCTGGAACGCCCCGAACAACTCGTCGGCGGCCGCATCGGTGCGGGCCCACCCCGATGACTGCGATCTGCGACGGACGCGGGCCATGACCCGAGCCGGTATCCGGAACAACGCCCGCAACCGGTCCCGGTCACGCGTTGCTGCCAACAACACCATCAGACGTATACCGGCATACAGAACGAACACGGCGAGCCCAACCAGGTCCGGTGCGGTCAGACGTCCATCGGTCGCCAGTACCACAAATGCGGCCAGGAGGGTGACGGCGAAGGCCATCTCACTGAGGGCTCCAGCAAGGACATATCCAGCCGTCACCGACTGCTCTGGCAATCCCCCGCGGCGGGCCTCGGCTCGTAACGCCACCAGCCCAGCCATGCCGGCCGACTTCGTTGTGAGATTGAGGAAATGCGCCACCAACGCACCAGCAGCCA
>JANPOJ010000003.1:0-4387 GCA_031427935.1 Ilumatobacteraceae bacterium
CCCAGGCCCCAGCCCGGCAAGCTGGCCAGTGCAAACAAGGGCTTGCTGGCGGCACCCAGGCCGTAGCGACGGAGACGTATGGGAGGGCAGGGCCGGCGCCTTGACGGGTCCGGTCGTCGCCGACGCAACGGGTGGCAGCCAGGGCTTTGCCCAGCTCATCTGCTTGTTGGGCGACTTCACCAGCCAGTTGCCGACCGAGGCCGCGCAGGATTCTCTGGTCAAGATGCTGGCCTGGCTCGCCGACCGTTACGGGATCGACCTCAGCGCCGGGGCGACCACGTCGTTCATCTCGCGAGGGTCGCAGCGGTGGCCGGCCGGCACACCGGTGACGACCGAGACCATCTCCGGGCACCGCGAGATGTCGTTCACCGCGTGCCCGGGCGACGCCTTCTATCCGATCCTTCCCGACATCCGAGCTCGGGCGCTTGCGCAGCACGACGCGTGGCGAACGACCCTCAAACCAGCGCGGCGCCTCGGCATCGTCACGCCGTAGCCTGCCGCCGATGGCCACAACCCACCAAGGGCTCCTCCCCGCGACCACTGATGTCGTGGTGGTCGGTGCCGGTCCCGCCGGATCGACTGCGGCAACGTTGCTCGCCCGCGCCGGACGGTCGGTCGTGGTGATCGACAAGGCCGTGTTTCCACGCGACAAGTGCTGTGGCGACGGCCTGACCACGCTCGCGCTTCGCGAGCTCGAACACCTGGGCCTGCGGCCGGAGATGGTGCCGAACTGGAGGACGGTCGATGCCGCATGGCTGCGGTCGCCGTCGGGTCGCGAGGTGTGCGTGCCTCTTCCCCCCGACGGGATCTTTGCGGCCACCACGCCGAGGCGCGAGCTGGATGCAGCCCTACTCGACCTGGCGCGCCAGGCCGGGGCACAGGTGCTCGAGGGCCATGGGTTGGCCGGGCTGCGACAGCTGCCATCATCGGTGGAGGTCGACGTGGAGGGGGCCGGCAAGATCGAGGCTCGCTACGTGATCGCCGCCGACGGCATGTGGTCGGCAACCCGCAAGGCACTGGGGGTCGGCGAACCGGGCTATCTCGGCGAATGGCACGCCTTTCGCCAGTACGCCCGCAACATCACGGGTCCGGCGGCGGACCGCCTGATCGTGTGGTTCGAGCCGGACCTGTTGCCGGGGTACATGTGGAGCTTCCCCCTGCCGGACGGTCGGGTCAACATCGGCTTCGGCGTGCAGCGCGACGGGGTTCGGCGCGTCCGCGACATGAAGCAGCAATGGGATGAGCTCCTCCGACGGCCACACGTCGTCGAGGCACTCGGCGCCGGGTTCGAGTTGGAGGATCGGCACACTGCCTGGCCCATTCCGGCGGGGATCGATCGCGCCACGTTGACGACGGGTCGGGTGTGCTTCGTCGGTGATGCGGCCATGGCCACCGACACCATGACCGGCGAGGGCATCGGTCAGGCCGTCCTGACCGGGCGCCTCGCAGCCGAGGCCATCGTCGCCGGCGGCGCCTTGGCAGCCGCCGAGGTCACCAAGCGCTATCGGTCGAGCGTGCAGCACCACCTGCTGGCCGACCACAAGATGTCGGTGCGGCTCAGCAAGATCCTCAGCCATCAGCTCGGGGCCCGCGGCGCGATCCGGTTGTTGGCAACCAGTTCATGGTCGCGTCGCAACTTCGCACGGTGGATGTTCGAGGACGAACCACGAGCCATCGCCTTCACCCCCTCCCGCTGGCACCGCCACTTCTTCCACCAACCCGGCCCCTACCAACCCTGAACCCGAGTGGAGTGTCTCAGGCCTCCCTGGGCGCGCCAGCGCACTCCACAGGGACCGTCAGGCGGCGGTGGCGATTCGTGATGCGTGCAGCTCGACCAACTCGTCGAGGAGGCCATCGAGGTCCAGCAAGTCGACCTCGGTGACTCGCTCGATCTGCCAGCCGATCCGATGGCACTGCCGATCGCGCCGCTTGTCGCGCGTTGTTCCGTCGAGCAGGAGATGATCAGGGTGCACGTCGATCTCGATGCCCCAGCGGACGGCCGGAACAGCGAGGTCGAGGCGAACCTTCGATCCATTGGGTAGAACGAGGTCGCGGAACTGCGGCTGCACCGGCACGCCGCGGGCCCGCAGGGCATCGCCGAGCACGAGTTCAGGATGCGATTCAGCGGCCGGGCGATCACCTCTGGCAATCAGCGTGCGCGCGAATTGCAACGAGCCTGGCCGGGTTGGATGGCAGAGCCGACGTGCCGTCGCTCCGAGGCTGCCCATCGTGCACTTCTTGCGCTGGATCAATTGCTCGATGACGGAAGCCAGATCGGCTTCAGACAAGTCCCTGGCCAGGTCGAATGCCAGCCGCGGGGCGCTGGCGATCACGATGCCGTTGGTGAGACGGAGCACGTCGAGTGCCGTGATCTTTCGCGACTGCCGTAGTACAACGCCCTCATCGAACAAGTGGGTGCCGTGAGGTACCGAGAAGTGGATCGGCTCGGCGGCCGGCATGCGCCGCAATATGACCAACCGTCCACCTGACGGCCCGGTGACAAAGCCCGTCGGATGAGCCAAGCACAGCGCCACACACCGTGCTTCGAACGTCAGCGGCGCCGAGCTGATCCGCAAGACACTCCTGTGTACCGCGACCATCGCGCCGCCGTCGACGAGCCGTCTCCTGGCATTTCGCCCGACGCCGGCATCTGCAAGCTGACGAACGGTGGCGTGGCCGAGCTGACGACGCAAGATTGCAAAAGCCGCATCGGTGAGATCGATCATCGACTTCCTCCCAAACATGTACGTGCAATTTGGGGGAAGTCGGATCGGACCCTATCGCCCCTCCACACAACCGCGCTGTGGAGTGTCTGACGCCCACCCCAGTCCCCCGAAACACTCCACACCACTCTGTGGAGTGTCTGACGCCTACCTGGGTACCCCGAGACACTCCACCTTGCGGCACCGTGGGCCGCCTGGGACGGGGTGGGACGGGATTCGCTACGGTGCGTTGCATGCGTACTCGGCTCACCGATCTGCTCGACATCGAACATCCGATCATGCTGGCCGGGATGGGCGGCGTGAGCTACCACCGGCTGGTGGCGGCGGTCAGCGAGGCAGGCGGGATCGGCACGCTCGGTGCGTCGACCATGAGCCTTGAAGAGCTGCCGATCGAGATGGCGGCCGTACGCGAGCTGACGGCGAAACCATTCGGCGTCGACCTGCTGACCGCGCTGCCCGGCCAAGTCGAACGCGGCATCCAGTCGGTGATCGACGGGGGCGCCAGGATCTTCGTGGCCGGCCTCGGCGTGCCGCGCGAGGCGATCGACCTGTTGCACTCCAAGAACATCCTGGTCGGCAGCATGTGCGGCAAGGTTCGCCACGCCATCAGCGCCGTCGCCAGCGGAGTCGACTTCGTGGTTGCCCAGGGCACCGAGGCCGGCGGGCACACCGGCACGGTCGCCACGATCACGCTGGTCCCGCAGGTCGTCGACGCCGTCGCCGGAAAGGTCCCGGTGGTCGCTGCGGGAGGGTTGTACGACGGTCGCGGGCTGGCGGCATCGTTGGCGCTCGGCGCGGATGGAGTGTGGATCGGCACGCGGTTCATCGCGACACCGGAGGCACGGGCCGTGAATGGCTACAAGGAGGCACTGCTGGCCACCGCTGAGGACGGAACCGTGGTCAGCAGGTCGTACACCGGCAAGACCTGCCGTGTCGTGCGCAACGAGTGGACGAACCACTACGACAGCCATCCCGACGAGCTGCAGTCGTTCCCCGCCCAGGCGGTCTTGTCGGCGAAGGCCGGCGTGAACCACCTTGGCTTTCCCGACGGCACGGAGGTCGATGCCTCCCGCGAGTTCATGCCGTGCGGGCAGGGCGTCGGGGCGATCGATTCACTCATACCCGCCGCCGATCTCGTGCACGCCATGATCGCCGAGGCGCAGGAAACCATCGAGCGTCTGATGGGCGCACGGCGATGACCGACACCTCGACCATCTCCGCCCATGTCGACCGGGTGTGGACCGACGAGATCGTGCCGGCCCTGCACGACTACATCGCCATCCCCAACGTCTCGGTGTTGTACGACCCGCAGTGGCGCGAGCACGGTCACATGGCCCGCGCAGTCGAGTTGATCCGGGCCTGGTGTGCCGCGCGAAACGTCGCCGGCCTCACCGTCGACGTGCACGAGTTGCCCGGTCGCACGCCGGTGATCCTGATGCAGATCCCGGCGTTCGGCTCCGGAGCCGCCGACGACACCGTGTTGCTCTACGGTCATCTCGACAAGCAGCCGGAGATGACCGGGTGGCGCGACGACCTCGGCCCGTGGAAGCCCGTGCTCGAGGGCGACCGTCTGTACGGACGTGGTGGTGCCGACGACGGCTACGCCGCGTTCGCGTCGCTCACCGCCATCGAAGCGGTGCACGCCGCCGTTGGCGAGCATGCGC
>JANPOJ010000004.1:0-4343 GCA_031427935.1 Ilumatobacteraceae bacterium
GCTGCTCGTCGATGAGGCTCGTCATGCCGGCGCCGGAGCGACTGCCGAAAAGCTCTCGCACGCGGGTCACGGCAGCCATGCGCTCGGGTCCAGTGAACTGCGCCTGGTCGGTGCCAGCCGCGAGGCACACCTCGAGGCATCGCCAGATGTCGACGACGTCCGTCGCTTTCGATCGGACTTTGGTCGCGTGCGCTTTGAGCACCAACGCCGACACCTCGTCGGCGACACAGACCTCGACGTCGAGCAGATCACCGTTCAGCCGATGGAGCTCCAGTGACATCTCGATGGCCGGGTTCTGCAGCGCGGATGCCAAGCCCGGGACCTCGGTGGTCACCAGGTGGTCACCGAACCTGCGGTTCTGGCGGAGCCGGCTCGTATAGCTCGGGACGAGGATGTCGACGACTGCCTCCGGCTTCGGCGCATCCGCGCCGATCAGTCGGACAGGAATGTCGGACATCGGGCGCGCGAAGCGGTTGCCGGCTCGGCGCTCGTAGCCGAGCGCGGTCAGACGCTCGATGATCACGGGGTTCGCGACGGCTGTCGGCGGCACGCCGAGGTCGGTGTCCTGGGTCTGACGGTACAGGTCGGTGCCGAGCGCCCAGCGTGCGACCAGCATCATCACCATGTGCCCACCGATGATGCGGTAGTTGTCGCCCGCCACGACGCGGCCGAGGTCACGAAGGGCGATGAAACCGACATCGTCTGCCACCGATCCGGCACTGAGGACGAGACGATTCAAGGGTGGTCGCGCAGGATCCATTCGCGCATCACCTCCGCTGCCTCGAGCCGGTCCTGTCCGCCGAGCTGATGCAGATCCCAGATCATCTGCGTCGGATCCGCGAGCGGCACCTCGACTCCGTGCACGCCGGCCACCAGTTGGTGTCGCGGGAACACCGAGGTGTCGCGCGGAGATCGCACGATGACGTTGGCGTCGTCCCGGCCTTGCGCATCGACCAGCCCGCCGGTCGTCCAAGGAACGATCGCATCACGGACGTACACGATGAGCATGGTGGGGCGCCTCCAAGCCCGGATCAGGTCGGGCCCGACGTCCGCGGAAACGGCCACCGAGCCGGCGGGAGCAACGGTCGCCAGCGACACTGCAACCTCGGTCGACGGGTCCAGCGAGTAGAGGTAGCGCTCCGAGCCACCTGGGCCCTTGTACTCGCTGAGGAACCGGTCGAGCAGCGCCGCCCGGTCGGGGAGCCATCGACCGTGACCGGTACGTGTGACCAACCCATACCTGTGCAACTGGCTGAGCACTTGCGAGGCCCGTGGCTGGCTGACGTTCGCCTGCGCGGCCAGAGCCGTCGCACTCGCTTCCTCGGTTTCGTCGTCGCTGAACCCGATCAGTGAGCGAATGATCGCGAGGCTGCCCGAACCTTGGGGGAGCGCCGTGCTCTTCACGGGCGGAGAGATGTTGGTGGTTCGCTGCCGGAGCACCAGCCCCGCAGCGCGAAGGTCGTAGTTCCCGGCGTCATCGGCCCACGACCATCCCGCCCGCCGCAACGAGTCCCCCACCCCGTCCGAGACGAACGGCACGACAAGAAGCGGCGTCCCGACCTCGGCAAGCCGCGCTCGGAGCACCTCCAGCTTGTCCAGTTCGCTCGGATAGGGCGCCCGCCCACGCTCCTCGACGACGAACGAGCAGCCCTCCACGTCCACCACTGCGTCCACCCGAACGCCGGCCGTCGCGGGTGCGTCGCGGACTGCCTCGACCGACAGTCCGGCCTTGCGGAGCGAGTTCAGCAGCGTCATAAGCACAGATGAAAGATTAGCACCGTGCTTATGTAGGTCAAGATGCTTATCTTGCTCGGACGTCGGAGTCGCGGAGTCGTTCCTCGTCCCAGCGCGGCGTTGCTCCCGGGTTGCTCCCGATCTCGACGGTCGACGTCAGCCCGATATCACCGCTGACCAGGTACGACGTGACTCGCAGCACCTGGATCTGCGAATCCCTCCCGTTCCGCCAATTCAGGCAACTTTTGGTCTGGGTGAACGGTGACGCGGTGCGGGAATCTCACTTTTGAGACCGACGAACGCTGGGGGATGACACGGTCGAGTTGACTGAACCGAATCACGGCTCGGCAGGGCGAAGGGTCCTCTCGGTACCCGTGGCATTCGGGGTGACGATGGTTGGTCCGGTGAGCTTGCCTGCTGTGGCGGCGGCAAACGTGGCGTCGTCGGTCAACCGGAGGCTGGCAACGACATCGAGGAACTCGGCCTCGGATGTGAAGACGTTGCCAATGACCATGTAGCCCCATCCACCAGCGACCCAACTCGCCGAGAGACCCAAGAGCCGCGGCGATGGTGTCGGGTCCGAGTGGTCGAATGCGACCGTCACGCCGTCGAGCTCACGCGGCACCCATGCGCTGATCGGGTCGGGAGCAATGCTCTTCCAATCGACCAGGCCTTGAAGGCCCGAGCTCGTGGCGATGACCTCGAGGTTCAAGTCACCGTTGGTGAGTCCGAGGATCATCTGTTGGGTAGTCGGGCCCGGGTCGCGCGGTGAGGGCTTGACGGAGAAGCCGGCGGGAGGGTCCGCCATCGTCGGGACCGCGGACTCGAACGTCAACGAGGCCGCCATGGCGAAGACCTGTTCGTTGGTGAACCCGGCGGCATCAACGAAGGCGGTTCTTGCTGGGCTGAGTGGCCAGACCACCCGCACTCGGTTCTTGGCCGCAGAAGTCGTGCCGTCAGCGGAACCGATGAATCGGCCGGGTGTCGTGCCGATGTTGACCGGCCAATCGAACTGCGTCACGTCGTAGTTGTCGTCGAGCGTCCACGCCGTGAAGATCGGGCCGCCGAACAATGGCCCGTCTGCGGCGACGATCAAGCGAGTCGCGCCGCAACCGGCACAGGCAGCCGACTGCGTTGTGCCGGCCACAGGATTGAACCCGGAGAATCCGGAGACGGCCCATCCCGGTTGGTCGACCGATATCAGCGGCCGCACGTCGGAGGGCACGGCGGTCGTCAACAGCGACGCGCTCGTGGTGTCAGGCGGAGCCTCCACGGTCGATGCCGGAGACGTAGTTGCGGCCGGCGATACAACCGTTCGGGGTTCTTGGCCGCGGTTGATCGCCAGCAGCGCGCCGAACCCGGCGAGTGCAATCACACATGCGGCAACGCTGAGCGCCCGGTGTTGGCGAGTTCGACGAGCGTCACGCCCACGTTGCGCCGAGAGAACCTTGACGTACGAACCGTCGAGTGGGCGAGCACCATCTCGTCCTCTGGTCAAGATGGTGTCATCGACACGGTCGGCGGCCGCAGACTCGAGGTACGGCATCATCTCCTGCAGGGCTGCTTCGAGCCGGCGTTCCAGCTCGCTTTCCATCGTCGATGTATTCATCTGAGTTCCTCCTCGAGGCGTTTCATCGCTCGGTGCAATGTCGACTTCACGGACCCGGCCGGCCAGCCGAGGGTCTCGGCGATCGCGTCGACAGTCATGTCGTTCCAGAAGCGCAGCACGACCACGGCGCGTTGGCGAGGAGGGAGCCGCACGATGGCCGAGCGTGTCTCGTCAACTTCGGGGACGCTCGCCGGGGGGAACGCGATGGCAATGTGGTCTGCTGCGACCCGGCGTCGACGAAGTGACGAGATGGCCAGGTTGACCACAGAGCGCTGGAGGTAGCCAACCGGTTCGTCGATCCGGTCGGCGTGTCGTTGCAGTCCGACGAACGCGTCCTGCACAACCTCTTCGGCAATCTGATGGTCCATCGTGATCGCCGCAGCGAGGGCGATCAAACGGGAGCGATGTTCGCGGTAGAGGCTGGCGACATCGACGACCACTTCTCGTCTGTCGAGGCGTGCAGCCAAGAGCGGGTCGAGCGGGATGTCCATCCGGGGCACCGAGTACGCATCCACAACCAAGACCTGACGTTGGGGCACGCCAAATCGTTCCAGCTTTCTTCGGTGCCGTGCTGCAGAATCTTCGGCGGTGAGCGCACCCGTCCGGCACGACAAACGGACGGGCTACTTTCACGGTGGCCGGCAGATGTCGCCTGCCGACGAAGGAGTATCACATGAGCGGTTTTTTGGACAAGGCGAAAGAAATGGCCGAGGACGTCAAGGACAAGATTGAGGACAAGGTCCCGGACAGCGTCCAAGAGAAGTTGAACATCGCCGACGAAATTCCTGTGGAGGATGTAGCCGAGCCGTAATCGTCGCGCTTGTACCAGTTGCATCGATGAGTTCTCCGGCAGTGAAAACCGTTGCACCAATCTCTTGTCCAACTGTGTACGAAGATGTATCAAGAGTACGTAGCTCTGCACCATCTCGTCACCCGCGGCGCCGATCGCGCCCGCACGGCGCGGCCGGCGCTGGATCGCAATCGCCGCACTCGTGGCCGC
>JANPOJ010000005.1:0-3735 GCA_031427935.1 Ilumatobacteraceae bacterium
CGGGGTTGTCCGACCAGCGTCGCCGCGATGACCTGTCGGCGACCGCCGCAGCGGCAGCAGATGCCTACGTCCGGGCCGGTGGTTGGGAGGGTGCTGACCTCTTCTCGGTTGCCACCGTCGCCGCTGGCGGTCAGGCCACGCTGGCCATCTTGGACTCCGACGGTGTCGTGATCGCCGCGCCCACCGACGAACTGGCCGCGATGATGGCGCGCATGCATGGCCTGGCCGCCGTCGACACTCCGCGCGGCGATCCGGTGTCGCAGGCTGTCGTCGTGGACGGCCGGGCGGTCGGCGCAGTCATGCTTCGATTTCCCACCGAGACCATGGACGCCGAGCGCCATGTCCGTGACGCGCTCTCCCGAGCAGCGCTCAATGGGATCCTCGTCGCTGGTTCGGTGGCATTGGTTGTTGCCGTTTACGTTTCGGTGCGCGTCACCCGACCCGTGTCAGCTCTCACCAATGCTGCGGGCGATCTTGCTGCCGGTCGCCGCGACACCCGAGTCGATCTCACCGACGCACCGGGTGAGTTGCACAGCCTCGCCGACGCCTTCAACGAAATGGCCGACAACCTTGACCGCGAGGACCAGCTGCGCAGGAACCTGCTCGCCGATGTCGCCCACGAGTTACGGACCCCGCTCACGATCCTGCAGGGCAACACCGAGGCGCTGCTCGACGGCATCGACGAACCCACGCCCGCGGCCATCGGCTCGCTGCACGATGAGGTCGTGCGACTCAGCCGACTGGTGGCCGACCTTGAAACCCTCGCCGCTGCCGAAGCAGCGGGGCTTCGACTCCACACCGTGCCGGTCGACCTCGCCGACATCGTCCGCTCCACCGTCGATCTGCTCGGTCCGCTCGCCGAGGAGCGCAACATCACTATCGACATCGCCTGTGACCCAGCGCCGACCAACGCAGACCCCAACCGACTGCAGCAGATCGTCGTCAACCTCATCACCAACGCTGTGAAGTTCACGCCACCCGGCGGCCGCATCACCATCACCACCGGCACCGCAACCGATCGGGCCATCCTCAAGATCGCCGACACTGGCCCGGGCCTGGGCGACGACGAGTTGCCGCATCTGTTCGAGCGGTTCTGGCGCGGTCACGCCGCCACGAAGGCGCCGGGCAGCGGCATCGGCTTGGCCGTAGTCGCCGAACTCGTCGCCGCCCACCACGGGACAATCGACGCCACCAATCGCGCCGAGGGCGGGGCGGAGTTCACGGTTACGTTGCCGCGGGTGCGGGAGTCTGCTCCGGTAGGTGGAGTCGCTTGAGCAATAGCGCATTCATTGCCACGAGGAAGCTGGACCCCGACATCGTCAGGGCTGCGATCTCAGGTCGGAGCATGAGACCGAACGCGGGGACGAACACACCTGCAGCGATCGGGAGGGCGATCGAGTTGTATCCAACAGCCCAACCGAGGTTCTGACGCATCTTGCGGACCGTCGCCCTGCCCACAATCAGCGCAGACACGATGTCGAGGGGGTCGGATCGCATCAGCACGACGTCGGCGGTCTCGATCGCCACATCAGTGCCCGCGCCGATCGCGATACCCAGGTCGGCCTGGGCGAGAGCAGGCGCATCGTTGACACCGTCACCGACCATCGCAACCTTCTGACCGGCAGCCTGCAACTCGGCGACCTTCGCAGCCTTGTCACCGGGAAGCACGTCGGCGATCACCCGCTCGATGCCCATCCCGGCAGCGATCCGACGGGCCGTTACGTCGTTGTCACCGGTGAGCATGACCACCTCGATGCCAAGCGCTCGCAGCTCACGCACCATCGTCGCGGAGGACGGGCGGGGGGCATCTGCAATGCCGATGACCCCGACTGCCCGTCCATCCACCGCCACGAAGATCGCCGTGCGGCCTTCGTCGGCGAGGCGCGCCCGCGCGATCTCCAGCACCTCCGTGTCGATCTTCCGCGCCGTCATCAGTCGTGCGTTGCCGACCAGCACGTGTTTCCCATCGACGATGGCTGAGGCTCCCTGCCCGCGGACGTTCTCGAAGTGTTCAACGGTGACCTTCGCCAGATGCTCCGCCTCTGCGGCGTGGACGACCGCTTGTGCGAGCGGGTGCTCTGACTCGCGTTCCAACGAAGCCGCCAGGGTCAGCAGAGCGGCTCGCTCGATGCCGTCTGTCACGACGTCGGTCACCTCCGGCTCGCCCTTGGTGAGCGTGCCTGTCTTGTCGCAGACCACCACGTCGAGAAGCGCAGAGGTTTCGAGTGCCGTCGCGTTCTTGAACAACACCCCGCGGCGAGCGCCGAGCCCGGTACCGACCATGATCGCTGTCGGGGTCGCCAGACCGAGCGCATCTGGACAGGTGACCACCACGACGGTGATGGCAAAGAGCAATGCTTCTCGAGCCGGGCGGTCGCTGAACAGCGCCCACGCTGCAAACGTTGCGGCGCCACCGAGGAGCGCGACGAACACCAGCCAGAAAGCGGCCCGGTCGGCTAGCCGCTGGCCTGGTGCTTTGGAGTTCTGCGCTTCTTGGACGAGTTGAACGATCTGGGCGAGGGCTGTGTCAGCGCCCACCCGGGTTGCGCGTACCCGCAGGACGCCATCAGTGTTGATCGTCGCTCCGATGACCTGAATGCCGGGTTCCTTGTGGACTGGAAGGCTTTCGCCCGTCACCATCGACTCGTCGACATCGCTGTCGCCCTCTTCGACGACCCCGTCCACGGCGATCTTCGCCCCTGGCCGCACCAACATCAGGTCACCGACCGCGACCTCGGCGGTCGGCACCTCGACAGGTTCGCCATCGCGCAGCACGATCGCCATCGGCGGGGCAAGATTCAGCAGGCTGCGGATGGCTTCGTTCGCCCCACCTCGCGCTCGCATCTCGAACCAGTGACCGAGCAGTACAAACGCTGCCAAGACAGACGCCGCTTCGTAGAACACCTCTCCCCCACCGGTCATTGTCACAACGACCGAGTAGACCCACCCGGCACCGATCGCCACGGAGACGAGGACCATCATGTCGAGCGTCCGAGCCCGCAGCGCGCGGAACGCACCGTCGAAGAAGATCGACGACGCCCACAACACCACAGGCAGGCTCAGAACAAGCGACCAGACGTCATCACGCCGTCCAAACGGGGCTGCCGTCTTGAAGCCGAGCACGTCGCGGCCAATCGGGGACCACAACAGAATCGGGACGGAGAACACGGCGGCGACGATGAAGCGGCGGCGCATATCAGCGACCATGTCGTCCATCGACGTCCCACCGTGGCCGCCGTGACCCATCGCATCGTGCGGCGACGCCACCTTGTTCGCTGGTTGGTCGGTGGTGTGGTGCATATGGCCATCGACCCCGAGTGACTCGTCGTGGCCGGAACCCGATGGCGAGGGCATCGCCATCGGGTCGCACAGGTGTGCTGGGACTGATCGACCCGAACAGTGGTAACCGCAATCCACAATCCAGCCCTTCAGATCCGAGAGCGACGTCACCGACGGGTCGAACTGCACAGTTGCCGTCTGAGAGACCGGGTTGGCGTTCACCGACACGACACCGGGGCGCCTGCCGAGAATTGCTTCCACTTGATTCTTCTGGGTGGCCCATTGCACGCCAACAAGCTCGACCACTGCGTTCACCGGGTCGGTCACGTCACCACCTCCGAACCGACACGCTAGCTACTACAGACTGTGGCAGCTGCGGATGTGCTCCGTGGCGCGACGCAAGAGGAGACCGTGATGATCTGTATCGATCATGTGCCGACGATCGCCTTCATCTCG
>JANPOJ010000006.1:0-1841 GCA_031427935.1 Ilumatobacteraceae bacterium
GTCAGCACGAAAAACTGGTCGAGCGCGTGGCGTTGCGCAAAGTGCAAACCGCTTATGGCGAATTCGATCTGGCGACCTACGCTTCGAACTTGACTGGCTTGGATCGCTGCGAAACCCGATGCAACGATCACCGCGACAACGAGCCACCACGCGGACATCCCGGATGAGCCGGCGACGGTCAGCGCCAACGCGGCGAACAGCACGCTGATCCCGCCGATCGCCGCCGCGGCGATGGCTCGGCCGATGAAATCGACGATGGTTGTCTGGGCGAGGGCCAGGTCTGTTCCGAGACGCTGTTGCAGCCAGTCGCCGATTGGTCCGGCGGCAAGTCGGTTGGTGACATTGCGACCCAGCGGCGTCCGGGCGTGCTTGGCTGGCTCGGTGACGGGTGGGCGGCTTCGGGCTTGGATCGAGGCGATCGTCACCCGCCGCGGGCCAACGGCGCGCCAACACGCCCACGCCCCAACGATCGTCAACGCGCCGGTGAGCAGTGCGGTGGTTTGCGGGCTCATGCCCGCTCGGTGTCGGGTTGGCGGAGCCGATATCGGGCACCGAGGTCGTACCGGGTCAGTCGTCGCAGCCAGATCAGACAGACCGCCCACAGCGCGCAAGGGATGATCAGCCAGGTTTGCCCGGCGGCACTGCGATACGGGGCGACGAGGTTGCCGGCGAACGTGTACAGCCCGGCGACGAACAACACCGTCATCACCACCAGTCGGCGCATTGCTCGCTGATATGTGCGCCGGATACGGTCGATCTCTTCGCGGGCCCGGCTCTCATCGCGCGCAGCCATCGCCAACTCATCGAGGGTGTCGTACAGCCGCCCGCCACCGGCCGCGCCGTCGACGACCAGCACGATCGCCGCGGCCGCGGCGTCAAAGGTCGGGTGGGCGACGCTGTCCGCGAGCTCACCCAACGCGACACCGACGCGGACGCCCTGACGGCGACGGAGCACGAACCGGTCAAATGACCCGGCGAGCACACCATGTGCGTTCTCGGCGACCATCTCCAACGCCGTCTCCACACCGACCGATGACCGTCGAACGACATCACGGAGGTCTTCGAGCCACTTGGCGATCGCTTGAACCTTGGCCCGCTCCGCCTCCGCGTCGCTGACCACGAACAACCATCGCCACCCGCCCACCAGCAGCCCGGCCGCAGCCGCGCCGATCAACCAGCGGGTAGTGAACAACACGACCGTGGCGACGACCAGCGCGGCAACGATCTGCGATTGGTGAGCGGCTCGCTGCGGGCGTGACCGACGCCGCCGCCGATCGGGTCGAGGGGCGACGGCGACACCGAGCGCGCCGATCCCGGCGGCCGCCAACGCAGCAACAATGAACGCGACGACGGTCGGGGAACCGGTCACTGCACACCCCTGTAGAGCGGCTTGTAGGTGTCGTCGCCACTGACCCACGCCCGATGGCTGAACGTCGCGGTGGAGCGCGCCAGTCGGCGCATCATCAACGCTTGTGGCTCGTTCAACGGACGCGCACGTTCGTCGTCGGCGCGCTCATCGAAGCCGTATAGGCGGTGCAGCACGAACCGTTCGCCGTCATCTTCGACCGACGGGGCAACGACCTCGGAGACCCACCGTCCTGTGGTGTTGCTGCCCTCGAGATGAACGACGAGATCAGCGGAGCGATACACCGAAATTCGCACGTCGTGGCGACGCTGTCTGGTTTCGGCGGTCACCAAATCGGTGAGCACCTCCAACCCCTCTTGGGCGCTACCACCATGCACGGTCGCCATCGAACCCTGCCCCGTTTGCATCGCCCGCACCAACGCCGCCCCCTCGCCGCCGCGGACCTCACCAACGATCAGCCAATCAGCACGGGTAC
>JANPOJ010000007.1:0-3821 GCA_031427935.1 Ilumatobacteraceae bacterium
CACGTCTGGAAGTCGACAACTCGGGTCGAACCCTGCACGGCGCTTTGCTTGACGCCCTCGTCACCGAGGCCCAGAACGGCAAGGCAACAGTGCAGCGACTGGCCGACAAGATCTCGGCAGTGTTCGTCCCGGTCGTGATCGCGCTGGCCGTCGGAACGCTCGGCTACTGGCTCGGCACCGGCGAAACCGCCCCGGCATCGTTCACCGCGGCAGTCGCCGTCCTGATCATCGCCTGCCCATGTGCACTCGGCCTGGCCACGCCGACCGCGTTGCTGGTCGGCACTGGTCGCGGTGCCCAACTCGGCATCCTCATCAAGGGACCACAGGTGCTGGAATCGACCCGGCGGATCGACACGGTCGTGCTCGACAAGACCGGAACAGTCACCACGGGGCGGATGGCACTCGTCGATGTCGTTCCCGTCGGAGACACCACCGCCGACGAAGTGCTCCGCCTCGTCGGTGCCGTCGAGGTGGCCTCCGAACACCCGATCGCGCAGGCGATCGCGGATGGCGCGCGCGAGGCGGTCGGTGAGCTCGCCCACGCAGAGGATTTCGCCAGCCTTCAAGGCCTCGGCGTGCAAGGTGTCGTCGACGGACACGCCATCGTTGTCGGACGCGAGCGTCTGCTAGCCGACTGGGCCATGCCGCTGACCGACGAGCTCCGTGCGGCCAAGGTGGAGGCCGAGTCGCTCGGTCGAACCGCGATCCTCGCCGGATGGGATGGCGAACTGCGGGCGATGCTCGTGGTCGCCGACACGATCAAGGCAACGAGTCGTGAAGCGATCGAACGCTTGCGGTCGCTTGGGCTCGACCCGATCCTGCTCACCGGCGACAACGAGCGCGCCGCTCGAGCAGTCGCTGATCGCGTCGGGATCGACGCGGTCTTCGCCGAGGTCTTGCCGTCGGACAAGGTCGACGTGGTGCGAGCCCTCCAACGCGACGGCAAAGTCGTCGCCATGATCGGCGACGGCGTGAACGATGCGGCGGCCCTCGCCCAGGCGGACCTCGGAATCGCCATGGGCACTGGAACCGACGCCGCCATCGAAGCAAGCGATCTCACGCTGATCCGCGGCGACCTTCTGGCCGCGGCCGACGCTGTGCGCCTCTCACGGCGGACGCTGGCGACGATCAAGACCAACCTGTTCTGGGCGTTCGCTTACAACATCGCAGCTATTCCGTTGGCCGCTGCCGGGCTGCTGAACCCCCTGATCGCCGGAGCATCGATGGGCCTCTCGAGCATCTTCGTGGTTTCCAACAGCCTCCGCTTGCGTCGCTTCCGTTGACCGGAGATCGATGCAGGGGCGGCGTTCTCGATTGAACAAGCGCAAGGTTGGGTTGGATGCCAAGGAGTTCGTCGAGAAGCTGCCCGGCCGAGTCAACAAGGTGATGGATGCACTGGCCGAGGGTCAGCTCACGCTGAACATTCAAGGCATCGACGAGAAGGAATCGATGTGCGGGATCCAGAAGCTGGCGAACCGTGTCACCGCCGGGCTGATCATTGCCGCCTTGATCATCGGCGCGGCGATGCTGATGAGGATCAGCACCGACTCGAAGCTGTTCGGCTACCCGAGCGTCGCGATCGTGTGCTTCCTCGCCGCGGTGCTAGCCGGCGTGTGGTTGATCCTCAGCAGCGTGATGCACGACCCTCCGCAGCGCCAACGCCGGCGCTGAGCGCTGAGCGCTATGTCAGCGTGAACAGCGACGCGATGCCGGGGCTCGGGTCGCCGATGATGCGGGTCCACGCCACGTAGCAGTTCCACGCGGGGGGCGACGGCTTGGTCGGCACCTGTATGCCTTCGTTGAACTGGCCGCTCACGAACTTGACCACTGTCGTTTTTCCCGTGCCACCCGAGATCGGTACGACGACGCGTCCAGCGTCCGCGCACACGTTGCGATTCGGCAGCGAAGCCGTGGCACCGAACAACGAGGAGAACTTGGTCAGGAACTGCGCATACGGTATGAACTCGATCTCGACACGGGCCGGGTCGGTGACCTGGAGCCCGGTGGCGTTGTCGTACGCCTCCCACTTGAATGGGACATTGCGCCCGCCGTTGACGCTGTTGACGATCGAGTTCAACCCGAAGGAGTCCGCCACGCCCATGTTGACCGGCGAGAAGAAGCCGTTGTACCGGTAGGGCCGGGCGACCGTGACGATGAAGGTCTTGGTGATGCCGTTGCCCTTGCCGTCGGTCGCGGTACAACTCGCGGTCGTCGTGCCGATCGGGAAGGTCGTCCCGCTCGCCGGTGCGCAGACCGGCGTGATCGGCCCGCTGACCACATCGGTCGCCGCCACGGTGTAGGTCACGATTGCCCCCGCTGCCGAGGTGGCCGCCTTCGTGATGTTGGCGGGGACCGTGAGCGATGGTGGTGTGGTGTCGACCACTGCGACCGTGAACGTCGCCGTCGCTTGGTTGCCCTTGGCGTCGGACGCGGTACACGCGACGCTGGTCGTGCCGAGCGCGAACGTCGAGCCAGACGCCGGCGTGCACGTCACCGTGACGGCGCCGCTGACCGTGTCGGTCGCCGACGGCTTCACGTAGCCGACGACCGCACCTCCGAGGGTGTTGCCCTCGATCGGGCCGATCGCCGGAGCCGGACCGAACACAGGAGCGGTGGTGTCGACCACGGTCACCGTGAAGGTCTTGTTGGTGCTGTTCCCGCTGTGATCCGTTGCCGTGCACGACACGGTGGTGGTGCCGAGCGCGAAGGTCGAGCCGGACGCGGGTGTGCACGTGACCGTAGGCGACGGGTCGGCGATGTCGGTGACCGTGGCGCTGTACGTCACGATCGCTCCGCCGGGCCCTGTGGCTTCGACACCCGAGATGTTGCCGGGCACCGTGAGGTTCGGTGCCGTGGTGTCGCGCACCGTCACGGTGAACGAAGCAGTCGACGTGTTGCCCGCAGTGTCGTGTGCGCTACAGGTGACCGTGGTGATGCCGAGCGCGAAGGTGGAACCTGATGCAGGCGTGCACGTGACCGGAACTGCTCCGTCGATGTTGTCGGCGGCGGTTGCCGAGAAGCTCACGACCGCGCCAGCCGGACTGCTCGCCTCGACCGGGCCCGGTGCTGAAAGGCTGAGCACGGGCGGAACCGAATCGTTGACGGTGACGGTGAAGGTCACCGTCACGTTTGCCGTCCCACCGCTCCCCGGGACGGTGACACCGATGGCGTAGGTGTTCGGCACCGACAACGACAGGGTGTTCGTCTTTGCGGCGGCGTCGATCGTACCGGCCGTCGGTGCTCCGTTGACGGTGAAAGCTGCGCCGTTGAACAACTCGCCGCCGGCGACCACGGTCACACTGTTGGCGGCGCTGAACGACCCGTCGAGGTTTCTCGTGCCGGAGACGATCACGGCAGTCTGTGAGGCAACTGTCGAGGTGTTACCGGCAACGTCGGTGGCTTTGGCATTGGCAAGTGAATAGACCTGACCGGCAACCGTGATGCTGGTCGGCGTCTGCGGGGTGCATCCGGCGACCCCGGATCCCGGCACCGGATCTGCTGACACGCATGTCGCCGTGGGAACCGGTTCGCCCGCTGCAACCACAGACAAGGCCGGTGTCAGCGTTGCACTGGGTGTGCGCGTGTCCTTGCGCAGCGCCAACGCAGGCGGGGCAGCCGCGCCACTGGTGGACGGCGGAGCGAACGTGATGCTGGTGGCCCCCTCCGGCACGTCGAAGGGAACTGAATAGAGGCCTTGCGATATCCCGTCGAAGGAGTACGTGTAACCATCGACAGAAGTGGCCGGAGCTCCGGCGATGTAGAGCGTGACCTGCACGGGCGAGACGTACCAGCCGCCACCGCCGAGTGTGCCGTTGGTGATG
>JANPOJ010000008.1:0-3140 GCA_031427935.1 Ilumatobacteraceae bacterium
GCATCGGGCGCGACGCCGACGCGGCGTTGGAAGGCGCGGCGCAACGACTCGGCGGTGCCGAGGCCGCAGTTGGTGGCGATCACATCGAGCGAGGTCGTCGTCGACTCGAGCTCGGAACGTGCCGCCTCGACACGCACCCGCTCGACGTAGCGGGCGGGTGTCTCGCCGACCTGCGCGGTGAACACGCGGCTGAAGTGCCTACTGCTCATCGCCGCCCGTGCGGCGAGCAGGTCGAGGCGGTGGTCGTCGGCCGGCTGTGTATCGATGTGGTCCTGCGCGTCGCGGACCGCGGATCGGGTTGCTCGGGGTACCCACACCGGTGTGGCGAACTGGGTTTGGCCGCCGGGGCGATGCAGGAACATCACCATCCACCGGGCGACCGTCTGGGCAACATCGGTGCCGTGATCGGCCTCGACCATGGCCAGGGCGAGGTCGATCCCCGCAGTCACCCCGGCCGACGTCCATACGTTGCCGTCGCTTCGGTAGATCGGGTCCGCATCGACCGTCACTCGCGGGTAGTCGTCGGCCAACTGCTGTGCCCGTGCCCAGTGGGTGGTGACCGTGCGTCCATCGAGCAAGCCGGCTTCGGCGGCGATGAACGCCCCGGTGCACACGGTTGCGATCCTGCGGCTGTCGCGGGCTGCGCCGCGAATCCAACCGACCAGCCGGTCGTCGTAGCGAGCGGTCCGCGAACCGTCGCCACCGGGGATCAGCAACGTGTCGATCTTCTGACGACCCTGCGGCAGCGGGGCCGTCACGATCTGCAACCCGCTCTCGGTCGTGATGGGCGTGCCGAGCCGGGAGACGATCGTGAGGTGGTAGCCGGCTGCGGGCTTCTTGCGGGCCGCAAGCACGGCCGTGGCGCCGGCGAACACCTCGTGCGGACCGATGGCGTCGAGTGGCTGCATGCCGTCGAAGGCGACGATGACGACAGATCTGCGGGGCACGTGCTCGATCATCGCCGGTCGCGTCGATGGCGTCAATGACATGGTTCCCACAGATCAGGACACGAGCGAAGTTACCAACTCCGACGATCTGTCTCTACGATGGTTGCGACCCTCATCGAAAGGACCGACGTGGACGTACGCATCGGCGTCACCCAAGCACCCCGGGAACTGACCCTCGAACTGCCCGACGATCTCGATCGTGACGCACTGAAGACCCAGATCGAGGCGGCGCTCTCCGGTGCGGTTGACGTGCTGTGGTTGACCGACAAGCGCAACCGCGACGTCGGTGTGACGTCGGCCAAGATCGCCTATGTCGAGATCGGCACACCCGAGGGAGACCGCAAGATCGGCTTCGGCGGCTGACTTCGTCGCCGCTGCGTACGACTGCTGAGTGCTAGAACGACTGCATGGCCACGTTGGGCGAACTCTGCCGGCAACACACGTCGCTGACCCGCGACGAGATCAACCATCTCAAGCAGTTGGTCAGCGAGTGGGGACTGCTGGCCGACCTGTGCTTCGCCGACCTGTTGATGTACGTGCCGTCGACCGACTCCGAATGGCTGATCGTCGCCCAGGTGCGTCCCGCCACTGGTCAGACGCTCTATCTCGCCGACTACGTCGGTGTGCCGGCCGACAACGAGCGGCCGCTGCTGGCGTCGGCCTTCGAGACCGGAGAGATCTGCGAGGGTGAGATCGCGGTCGATTCGCTGCCGGAACCGGCACGCATGTTGGCCATCCCCGTACGCCATGGATCCAAACCGATCGCCGTCCTGTCGCGCGAGTGGTCGAACCGCACCGGTCGCAACCCGGGCGAGTTGGAGCGCACCTACCTCGGGATCTTTCAGCGATTCGCGGCAATGATCGCCGAGGGGTCGTTCCCGTTCCACGGGCTGGTCGGTGACTCCAGCGCGGCGCCACGCGTCGGCGACGGCGTGATGGTGCTCGACGACGAGGCTCGCGTGCGCTACGCCTCGCCCAACGCTGTCTCCGCGCTGCACCGGGTCGGTATCAGTGCCAACGCGGTGGGCATGCGGCTGGCCGAACTGGGCTTCAACGACCGGCCGGTTCGCCTCGCCTACGAGGACCGCATGCCGGTGATCGAGGAGTTCGACCAGACGCCCAACGTCACGTTGCTGACCCGATGCATGCCGATGCTGGCCGGCGGCGAAGTGACCGGTGGCGTGCTGTTGCTGCGCGATGTCACCGAGGTTCGCAAGCGCGACAAGTTGCTGCTGTCGAAAGACGCCACGATCCGCGAGATCCACCACCGGGTGAAGAACAACCTGCAGACGATCTCGTCGTTGCTGCGATTGCAGGGTCGCCGACTCGAGTCGCCCGAAGCCAAGGCCGCGGTGGCCGAGTCCGTGCGCCGCATCCGCACGATCGCGCTGGTGCACGAGACGCTGTCACGCGAGCCCGGCGACGATGTCGCCTTCCTCGAGATCGTTCGACCACTCCTGCGTCTTGCCGAGGAAGGGCTGCAATCACCCGATCGCCCCGTGCGCTTCACGGTGCAAGGCGATGGGGGTCGGTTGCCGTCGACCATCGCGACGCCGCTGTCGGTCGTGCTGACCGAACTGCTGCAGAACGCTGTCGATCACGGCTTCCCCGAAGGCAGCAGCGGTGGCGACGTGGTGGTGCAACTCAACCCGACCGATGATCAACTCAACATTCGGGTGATCAACGACGGTCGCGGGCTCGACTCGCACTTCGAGTTGAACAAGGCCACCGGGCTCGGTCTGTCGATCGTGCGCACGCTGGTGACGACAGAGTTGGCCGGCACCATCGTGATGCGGGCCGGCATGCCGGAAGACTTCGAGGCGGCCGGGCTCGGCGATCAGCCGAAAGGCGCCGGCACGGTCGTCGATCTGACCGTACCGATCTGACCGTGTTGATCTGATTTGGGTGTCAGCCGGCGGCTTTCTGACGCGCGACGTACTGGCGGCGCAGCACTCGCCGCTCTTCCTCCGATGTGCCGCCCCAGATACCGGAGTCCTGGTTGGTCTCGAGCGCATAGTCGAGGCAATCGCGGTTCACGGGACACTGCCCGCACACCTCCTTGGCTCGGGCGATCTGCAGCAGCGCGTACCCAGTCGTACCGACCGGAAAAAACAATTCCGGGTCGGTGTCTCGACAGATGGCGTCTGCTCGCCAGGTGTAGTCAGCATTTGCAAGGGTCAGGCTGGACGCAAG
>JANPOJ010000009.1:0-9119 GCA_031427935.1 Ilumatobacteraceae bacterium
GGCAGCCCCGGAACGATACGTACGGTTCCGGGGCTGCCCGGTTGGCCAGGAGCGAATCGTCACTGACGATTCGGGAGAGAAGCGCGACCCGGGCTGGGATCAGGCGGTTGCGGCCTTGAAGCGGCGATCCACGTCGCCCCAGTTGACGACGTTCCAGATCGCCTCGATGTAATCGGGCTTGCGATTCTGGTATTGCAGGTAATAGGCGTGCTCCCACGCATCGATGGCCAGCAGCGGCACCGCGCCGAGCGTGGTGTTCTCGTGGTGATCCTCGAGTTGTTCGATGATCAGGCGCTGCCCGAGCGGCTCCCACGAGAAGATGCCCCAGCCCGAGCCCTGCACCAGGGTCGTCGCCTGAGTGAAGTGGGCCTGGAATGCATCGAAGGAGCCGAACTGGTCATCGATCGCGGCGGCGAGATCGCCGACCGGCTTGCCGCCGCCGTCGGGGGAGAGGTTGCCCCAGTACATCGAGTGCAACACGTGGCCACCGAGGTTGAAGGCCAGCGACTTCTCGAGGCCGACGATCGCGTCGTACTTGTCCGTGGCGCGGGCCTCGGCCAGCTTCTCGAGCGCCGTGTTGGCACCCTTCACGTAGGCCGCGTGGTGCTTGGCGTGATGGAGCTCGACGATCTGCCCACTGAGGTACGGCTCGAGCGCACCGGGATCGTAGGCGAGGTCAGGAAGGATGTATTCGCTCATGGCCCGTACCGTACCCAATGGGGGCGTCGGCTAACCGCCAGCAACCGTTGCGGCACTGCCTCGCGCCGTGAGCTGCACACTTGTCCCGCCGAGGTAGTCGTGGATGGTGCCGGCGATTCGCTTGCCGTCGCCCATCGCCAAGATCACGGTCGCCGATCCCCGAACGATGTCGCCCCCGGCAAACACACCGGGCAGGTTGGTCATGCCCTGCGCGTCGGCCGCGAGATACCCGCGATCCGTCAAGGCCAGGTCGGGGGAGGACGAGGTGAGCAAGGGGTTGGCTCGAGTTCCGACAGCGACGATCACCGTGTCACACGGAATGACTCGTTCTGATCCCTCGATGGTCACGGGTGCTCGTCGCCCCGACGCATCCGCCTCGCCCAGGGTCGTATTGACACATCGCAGACCAGTGACCCAGCGGTCGGCATCGCCCTCGATGGCAATCGGGCTGACCTGGAACTCGAACGACACGCCCTCCTCCTCGGCGTGATGGATCTCCTCGTCGCGTGCCGGCATCTCCGGGCGGCTGCGGCGATAGACGATCGTGGCGTGTTCTGCACCGAGACGGCGAGCCGTGCGAACCGCGTCGATCGCCACGTTGCCCGCGCCGATCACCACGACCCGATCACCGTGCAGAACAGGCGTGTCCGCGTCTGGGAAGGCGTAAGCCTGCATCAGGTTGACGCGAGTCAGGTATTCGTTCGCGGTGTACACGCCCTTCAACCCTTCGCCCGGCACGCCGAGGAAGACGGGCAGCCCCGCGCCGACCGACACGAAGATCGCGTCGAAGTTCTTGCGGAGCTCGTCGAGCGTGTATGTGCGACCGATCACGACATTGCACTCGACCTTGACCCCGAGGGCCTGGAGGCGATGGACCTCGTGCTCCACGATCTCGTTGGGCAGCCGGAACTCGGGGATGCCGTACGACAGCACGCCACCGGGTACGTGCAACGCTTCGAAGATCGTCACGTCGTGGCCGCGGCGGGCCAACTCCCCGGCTGCGGTCAGGCCTCCTGGCCCAGCACCGATGATGGCAACGCTCCTGCCGGACGGCTCGACGGAAGTCGGTTCCTCGTGCACGTGACCTCTGGCCCAGTCGGCGACAAACCGCTCGAGGTGACCGATCGCAACGGGCGCACCTTTGCGGCCGCGCACGCATTCCGCTTCGCATTGGTGCTCCTGAGGGCAGACCCGGCCGGTCACGGCGGGCAGGGCATTGTTGGCGAACAGCGTCCGAGCCGCCGCGTGGAGGTCACCGTTCTCGATGTGGGCCACGAACGTGGGAATGTCGACCGCGACCGGGCAGCCCTCGACGCACGTCGCCCGCTTGCACGCCAGGCATCGCTGCGCCTCGAGCAGCGCAAGGTGCTCGGTGAAACCGATGTTCACCTCGTCGAAGCTCTGCGAACGCTGGAAGGCGTCGCGGGCAGGCATCTGCTGGCGTTCGATCTTCAGCCGTTCGCGTTTGGTGAGGGGCTCGCCGCTCAAACCGCACTCCGACATTCGTGACCCGATGCTGCTCGTTCTGCGTCGCCGTAGGTGCGAAGTCGATCTGCCAGCTCGTCGAAGTCGACGCCGTGCGCATCGAACTCGGGACCGTCGACGCACGCAAAGCGCATGGTGCCGTCGACGGTCACGCGACAACCACCGCACATACCGGTGCCGTCGACCATGATCGGGTTGAGCGACACGATGGTGCGCACCTCGAGCGGTTCGGTGACGGCCGCAACTGCCCGCATCATCGGCACCGGTCCGGCCGCATACACGACGTCGACCGAGCGGACCGCCAGAAGATCGCGGAGCGCATCGGTGACCAAACCATGTCGCCCTGCACTGCCATCGTCAGTGCAGACAAGCAGCTCGGCAATGGACTCGAACTCGTCGCGGAACACAACGTTCTGCGCGCTCCGGGCGCCGAGCACCGTGATCACCTCAGCGCCGAGCTCGGCGATTCGGCGGGCGATGGGATACATCACGGCCGCACCGACACCACCTGCCACACAGACAGCTGTGCCCTCGGCAATGAGATCTGACGGACGACCGAGCGGGCCGACGACATCGGTGATGTGGTCGCCGGGCGCGAGCGAGACGAGATCCGACGTGCTCTTGCCGACCGCTTGGATCACGAGCACGATCGTGCCCGTTTCCGAATCGCTCTCGGCGATCGTCAACGGAATGCGCTCGGCCCCCGGACCCAGCCGGACGATGACGAACTGGCCAGGTTGGCGCACCGCAGCAACACGCGGAGCCCGCACGACCAGTCGATGCACATCGGCGGCGAGCTCGGTGTTCGAGATCACTTCGTGCCCAGCGTCAGTCGTCGCAGTTCCGGGGTTGTCGTTGATCATCGGGCGCGCTCCATCGTTCTCCATGTCGATGGTAACGATGGTCACGAAATCCGTAAGGGGCCTTGGACCCTGTCTCCACCACGGCGGATGGACCTTTGGCACTGTCGCTCGACGCCGTGCGCAGGGGAAGATGATCTCGGTCAGAGACGCCGACGAAAGGATCGTCTGATGAACAATGCGATCGATGTCATCGACCTCCTGGAGCGCGATCACCGCATGATCGACGGACTCATCGAGGAGCTCGAACGTGCCGACGATCCCGCAGAGATTCGACGAATCTTCTTCAGGATCGTCGAGGAGCTCGCCGCGCACGAGGCCGCCGAGCAAGAGATCGTGTTCCCGGCGTTCCGGGCCAAGATCGATGCCGCAGGCGACACCACGATTGCTCACCGAATGGGCGAGCACGAGGAGTTGAACGAGCTTCTGGCGGAGATGCGCAGCCTGGCCCCCAACGGCTTCGGGTTCACCAAGCGCGGCAGCGCGCTGATGCTCGACGTGAAGGCCCACTTCGCCAAGGAAGAAGAGACCGTGTTCGCCCGTATGCGCGAGCTGCTGAGCCCCGACGATCTGGTCGAGCTCGGTCGGCGAGCGCTCGAGGCAAAGCGGCACTCACCAGCGTTCACCGACGACCATCCGCGCCTCGCAGATCGCTGAGCCGACCTCAGCGGCGCTCGCCGAGTTGGCCGAGGATGCGGAGCGCTGCGTTTCGGCCGCTTGCGCCCCAGATACCGGCCCCCGGGAACGTGGCCGCACCGGTGAGGTAGAGGCCCTTCACCGGTGTCTCGTAACGAGTGAGCTCCGGGTTCTTGTTGCGCAGAGCGGCGAGCGGACCGCCGGCGAAGCTGGTGGCATGCCCGTGAGGTAGGTGGAACTCACGCTCGTAGCGGTCTGGGGTCATCGCCCGCCATTCGATCAATGAGTCGACGAAGCCCGGTGCCAGCACGCTGGCAACCTGGTCGATCCAGCGTCGGGGCTCTGTGCTCTGCGGCCAACCGCCGGCGATCGCGTAGGGCGTGTACAACACCTCGAGGCTGAAGACGTGCCGACCTTCGGGGGCCAGTGTGCTGTCGAGCGCGGTCGGCGAGTTCACGAACATGCCCGGCTGCTGCAGGACCTGACCACTGGCCATCATCGAATGGCCGTGGTGGATCTGGGCGAGCGACGGCGAGATCACGGTCGTCGCGCCGAGCGGCTGACCCGCCACCAGTGTCGGCGGGCGGTCGACGATCGCGTCGATCTTCGACTCGTAGCCCTCGTCGTGTGGGATCGCCCTCCAACGTTCGACCAGCGACGAGGCCTGCGGTGGGGGATCCTTGAGCCAGGCCAGGAAGGTGTCGTGCGGGTTGCAGGCCGACACGACGATGCCCGCAGTCACCTCGGTGCCGTCGGTGCAGACCATCCCGCGTATGGCCTCGCCTTCGCAGGTGAGGTGGGCGACCTTGGTGTTCAGCAGCAGCGTGCCGCCTGCCGCCTCGAAGGCACGCCGAAGGGTCTCGGGCACCATGCCGCTGCCGCCGACGGGTCGGCCGACGCGCCCGACGTGGCGCATTGCGTACGTCAGCGCCCCCAGTCCGGTGCCGGGCAGCTCAGGCGACACACCCCACACCATCGGTCCGGCCACCATCGCCGGTCCGCGCAACGCCTCTGCGGTGAAGTATTCGCGCATCACGTCTGCGGCGCTGCGCCGACTCCAGCGCAGCAACGTCGCGGCGCCGCGGCCGCGTCGAGCCATCACCTTCTTGGCGATCGTGGCGATCGACGGTGGATCATTGGCATTGTCGAACACCATCTGCACTGCGGGCATCGCCGCCTTCACGTACCGCCGGTAGCCATCGACTTCCGCCGGGTACGTGCGAGCGATCGAGTCGAGCGTCTGTTCGACGTCGTGGTAGATCGTCCACGACGGCCCGCCGTCCCACGTCATGTTGCGCTGAGCCGGATCGATGTCGATGTAGCACAGGCCGTGGTCGGCCAGGCCCAGCTCCTCGATCACCGGCGTCGTGCGGAACGTGATGTGATCGCAATTGCAGATGTTGACCATTCCACCCGCGAACGATTCGCTCGACGCCGTACCCCCGACCGACGACCGGGCCTCGACCAACAGCGTGCGTAGACCCGCCTTCGCGAGGTACGCGGCGCACACCAGACCGTTGTGTCCGGCGCCGATCACCATGGCGTCGTAGTCGGGCGCTGTCACCTCGCTATTCTGGCCTACCGGTGCCGGGGGTAACGTGCCCTCGTGACATCGAACGCGCGCTACTTCCCCAACCTGAGCGGGCCACAGGTGGGCGAGAGGCTCACGGATCGCAGCATCATCGTCCAACCCCTCGGGGCCATCGAGCAGCACGGCCCCCACCTGCCGCTCAGCACCGACTCGGTCGTGGCCAGCGCCGTCGCCGAAGCAGCGGTTGCAGCGGTCGGCGACGAGCTCGACGTCTGGCTGTTGCCAACGCTGCAGTTCACCAAGTCGAACGAGCACGCCTGGTCGCCGGGCACGGTGTGGCTGTCCGCGACCACCCTGCTTGCCGTGCTCGACGACATCGGCCGGTGCGTCGCCACCACGCCGGCCAAGCGGTTGGTCTTCCTCAACGGCCACGGTGGCAACAGCTCGCTGCTCGGCGTTGCCAACCGCGAACTGCGACTGAAGCACGGCCTGATGACGTTCCTGGCTCACCCCGGCATGCCGGTGGACCAAGGGGGCACCTCGCCGGCCAGCGAACTGGGGATGGGCGTGCACGGCGGTACCGACGAGACCTCGGTGATGTTGCACCTCGCGCCCGATCTGTGCGACATGAGCAAGGCAACACGCCGAGTTCCCGACAAGCTGGCCGAGAACACCTACGTCCGCTTCGGTGGTCGGGTCAGCTTCGGATGGCTCTCGAACGACTTCCACCCCGAGGGAGTGATCGGCGACCCGACAGCGGCGACGGCCGAGCGCGGGGCAGAGCTGTTCGCCGGATCCGTGCGCTCGTTCTGCGACGCGCTCCGTGAGATCTCCACGTTCGACTTCGGACGCTGACCATGACGGTGCAGGATGACCTCCGTGTCGACGGCGCCCGACTGGGCCAACGCCTGGAGGCTCTCGGCGAGATCGGCGCAGTGCACGGGCCGAACGGCGAGCGTGGTTGTGCGCGCCTGGCACTGACCGACGAGGACCGTGATGGCCGCGATCTGGTGGTGTCGTGGATGACTGATCTCGGCATGACCGTTTCGATCGATGCCATCGGAAATGTGGTCGCCACCCGGGCGGGAAGCGACCTGACAGCCGCGGGTGTGATGGTCGGCTCGCACATCGACACCGTCCGCACCGGTGGCCGGTTCGATGGCAACCTCGGTGTTCTCGCCGGCCTCGAGATCGTCGAGACGCTTGCCCAGCACGACGTCGTCACCCGGCGACCGATCCAGGTCGCGTTCTTCACCGACGAGGAAGGTGCCCGGTTCGCTCCCGACATGCTCGGCAGCCTGGTCTACGTCGGCGGCCTGGCGGTGGAGGAAGCGCTCGATGTTCGGGCCGCCGATGACGGCGCCCGGCTGGGTGACGAACTGACGCGGATCGGCTACGCGGGCCCCACGCCGGTGCCGGCGGCGGCCTTTCCCCATGCCTACGCGGAGCTCCACATCGAACAGGGACCCGTGCTGGAGGACGAAGGTGTGACCATCGGCGTCGTCACCGGAGTACAGGGGATCTCGTGGACCGAGGTAACGGTGACCGGGCAGTCCGCCCACGCCGGGACGACCCCCATGCAGATGCGCCATGACCCGCTTGCTGTCGCGGCGCGGGCCATTCACGAGATCCGGCTGAACGCCGGCTACCTCGGTGCTCCCCAAGTGGCGACGGTCGGCATGCTCGACGTCACGCCGAACCTCGTCAACGTCGTACCGTCCAAGGTCGTGTTCAGCATCGACGTGCGCAACACCGACGAGACGAGGTTGAAAGAGGCCGAGGCCGAGGTGTTCGCCGCATGTCGGGCCTACGCCGGCGACGAGGGTTGCGAGATCTCGATGCGGACATTGGCTCGCTTCGAGCCGGTCGAGTTCGATCCAGGCATGATCGATCTCGTCGAAGCGACAGCGCAGCGCCTCGGTCACTCGACCCGGCGCATGCCCTCCGGCGCCGGCCACGATGCACAGATGATGGCCAGGGTGTGCCCGACCTCGATGGTGTTCGTGCCGAGCGTGAACGGACTGTCGCACAACATCGCCGAGCTCTCCACGCCTGACGACATCGCGGCCGGCGCCAACGTGTTGCTGCAGGTCGTGCTGGCCCGTTCCGCCGAGTAGGGCGGGTACACAGACGAAGGGCGCCGGCCGAAGCCGACGCCCTTCGAGTTACTGCAGCCCGATGTACAGTCGCCGAATGTTACACACCGATCGAGGGATCGATGAACTGATTCGTCGTGATGTCATCGGCGGTCAGACCGTCCTTCGGCGGTGAGCCGAGTGCGGTGTAGACGGGGATCGCCAGCTTGATCAGGTCGTTGACTCGAGCGGGATCGAAGTTGCCCACCGTCTTGTCAGGACCGTTCCCAACCAGGCCGTCGGCCTTGATCGTCTTGACCGCGTAGTCGGCAACACCCTGGCTGTACACCCAGCCGTTGTCGAACTTGGCAACCGCGTCGAGGATGATCTTGTTGGCTGCGACCGGGCTGTTGAGGTAGTCGACGCTCGACTGCTGGATCATCGGAACCAGCTTCTTGAAGCAATCGGCGTACTTGGTGATGTTGGCCGGCTTGGTGGCGATGGACTCGGCGTAGTTGTTCCAGCCGTTGTCGTTCACGTACGAGTAGGCAACGGGCTTGGCCCAGTCCTTGATCTCGTTCTGGTAGATGTACGGCTCGGCCGACCCGAAGCCCTGCTGACCGGACTTGCCCTGATCGGCGACGAACAGCGCTGGTGTGCCGTCGTACGAACCGTCGACCTTGTCCTTCGCGAGGGTGCCCTGCGATGTGAAGTAGTCCATCCACGCCGCGCCACTGAAGTAGCGCACGAGCATGCCGGACTTGCCGATGTCGGCAAACGTCTTCACGTCGGGGTAGGTCGCCGGGTCCCACATGATCATCTGCGGGTTCTTCTCGAAGCCCGACTCGATGGCCACGGTCGGGAACTCCTTGGAGTTCTGGATCGCCTCGTCGGTGTACACGTAGCCGAGCAGGATGCTGTCGTCGGTGTACATCTGCGCGGTGACGGTGCCGAAGCCGATGGCCGGGCCACCGGAACGAACCTCGATCTTGACGCCGGTGTCGACACCGCCGCTGACCAGCGTGCCGCTGACCGATACCTTGGCCTTGTCGATTGCGTAGTCGGTCCCGATCATGTTGTAGAGGAAGCCGTGCTCACCTTCCGGGTTCCAGTCGGTCTGGAACACGACGGTCGCCGGGCAGATCCCCTTGAGTGCTCCTGCCGCGGCAGCTGCCGGAGCCGCGGTATCTGATGTCTTTGTGTCGCTACCGCACGCCACGAGGCCCAAGGCCCCGGCGAGTGAAATGGCGATCAACGAACGTGTTCGACGTCGTTGCATCTGTTCTCCCTTTTGTTTTGTTGTGTGTTCACGCTGATGGTTGCTGTGCTGCTGACGACAGGTCAGCCGCTCTTGCGGGTGGACTCGTACCAGCGCCCCACGACGAGGTTGTTGAGCCATCCGAAGATGATGAAGACGACGATGCCGAGGGCGGCCGCCAAGATGAGTGCCCCATACATCTGGGGGAACTGATTTCGTGATCGGTAGGAGTCGAGCAGGATGCCGACGCCCTTGTCGCCACGTTTGAAGAAGATCTCTCCGACGATGGCGCCGATGACCGACAGCCCGGCGGCGATGCGGAACCCGGTGAAGATCGTCGGCATCGCGTTCGGAAGTTGCAGCTTGGTCAGCCGCGTCCAGCGCGACACGTTGTGCAACGTGAACAGGTCGTGCTGGCCGCGCTCGGCGGACAGCAGACCGAACAGCGTGTTCGACACGATGGGGAACAACGAGATCAGCACGCAGACGAAGATTCGCGAAGGGATCTCGAAGCCGAAGATCGATCCGATGATGGGCACCAGGGCCAGGATCGGGATGGCCTGCATAGCAACGAG
>JANPOJ010000010.1:0-3596 GCA_031427935.1 Ilumatobacteraceae bacterium
CGCGAGGCAGCCATCGGCAAGCGCCTTCGTCGGGTGTTGCAGTTGGCGGGAGGCGATCCGTTCAACGTGCGCGGCGAGAACGTGCAGGCCGCAGCCCGCGAGGGCGACGCCGAAGCGCTCGGTGTCATCGACCTGTTCGGCTACTGGGTGGCGCTCGGTCTCAACAACCTCACCAACCTCCTCGATCCGCAGATGTTCGTGTTGGGTGGGGGGCTGGCGGCATCGGGCGATCTCTACCTCGGCCCGATCCAGAAGTGGTACACGGAGCTGTTGTATGCGCCAGACCTGCGACCACATCCGTTGCTGGTCTTCGCCTCGCTCGGCGAACGCGCCGGGGCCGTCGGCGCAGCCTTGATGACCGAGCTGCAGTGACCTCGATCAGACGCGGGCGCGAGTGGTCGTGCGCCGCACCACCAGGCTCGGCGACATCACCACGTCGGCCAGTTCGCCGCGATCGTTGATCGTGTCGATCAGCATCGTGGCTGCCGCGGCGCCCATCTCGCGCCGCGGCTGATCGATCGTGGTCAGCCCGATGTGGTTCAACGCCGCGAGAGAGGTGTTGTCGAACCCGACCACAGCCACGTCGTCGGGCACCACCAGCCCGCCGCGCTCGACCACGTCGATCGCGCCGACGGCAGACAGATCGTTGGCCGTGAAGATGGCCGTCGGCAGCACCGCGCCGCGAAGCAGTCGCTCCGCACCGTGGGCTCCAGCCTCCTCGGTGAAGTCACCGCTGATGACCTGGGCATCGTCGGCAAGCCCGAGCCTGCGCATCGTGCGCAGGTAGCCGCTGCGGCGTGGGGAGGCACCGGCACCCTTGCCGCCGTCGATGTGGGCGATGCGCCGGTGCCCGAGGTCGTACAGGTGCTCGACCGCCATGCGGGCGCCGTCGGCATCGTCGGTCGTGACCGAGCCGATGCCGAGCTTGTTGAACGCCCGACCTACCGACACCAGCGACACCTCGGCGCCAACGGCATCGAGCCGGGCAGACGGCAGCCGGCAGCCGGCGACGATGATGCCATCGACGCGCGACGCCAGGAACGTATCGAGTGCCCGCGACTCGAGCCGGGGACTGCGCCGACCGCTGGCCAAGATGAGCTGGTATCCGTGGCGCTCGGCCGACGCGTGGATGCCATCGGTGACTTCGGCGAACCACGGGTTGTGCAGGTCGTTCAGCAGCACGCCGATGGTCATCGTCTTGCGCGACGCCAGGTTGCGGGCCATCAGGTTCGGTCGGTACCCGAGCTTTGTCGCCGCGTCGGTCACTCGCTTTCGTGATTCGTCGCTGACGCGTGGCGAGTCGCGCATCACCAACGACACCAGGGCGCGCGATACGCCGGCAATCTGGGCCACGTCCTCCAATGTCGGGGCGTGGTTTCGTCGTGTGCTCGACACCGCAGCCAAGCTAGTTCACTTGACACCGCCGCTGAGACGTCTACAGTTGGAGCGCTCTAACTGATCGAGGGGACAGAATGATCGACCGCATTGCCGCAGCACCTATCTCGTGGGGGATCTGCGAGGTTCCCGGCTGGGGCTTGCAGATGTCGCCCAGCAGGGTGCTGGGTGAGATGGCGGATCTGGGCATCACCTCGACTGAACTCGGTGCGCTCGGTTGGTTACCCGACGACACGGTCACGCTGCGGTCGTTGCTCGATCAGTACGGCATGTCGATCCTCGGTGGATTCGTACCGCTCGTGCTGCACCACGGCACCGGCCACCCCGGTTCGCTGGAGGCAGCGCACGCGGCAGCCGCAACGCTGTCGGGCGCAGGTGGCACGTACTTCGTCGCCGCGGTGATCGCCAGCATGGAGTCATGGGATCGTCCAACGCTCGACGCCGGCGAATGGTCCGCACTGTTCGAGGGGCTGGCCGAGACCGAGAAGGTGTGTGCCGAGTACGGCCTCACTCAGGTCGTGCATCCACACGTCAACACGCTGATCGAGACTGCCGATGAGTTCGAACGTTTCTTGAACAACTCCTCCTCGCTGTTCTGCCTCGACACTGGTCATCTGTTCATCGGCGACGCCGACGACGTTGCCATCGCCGAGCAACACGGCGACCGTGTCGGCCTGGTGCACATCAAGGATGTCGACCAGTCGATATCGGCGCGATTCCGTGCCGGAGAGTTCGATTGGATGGGTGCGATTCAGCACGGTCTGTTCCCGTCAGCGGGTTCTGGCGATGCGCCGATCGCTGCTACGGTGCGGACGCTGGAACAGTCCGGTTACACCGGCTGGTACGTATTGGAACAAGATGTGGCACTGACCGATGGCGAACCGCCTGTCGGCCAGGGTCCGGTACATGGTGTTCGCAAGAGCATCGAGTACCTGAAGTCGCTGGCTGGGTAATCCGGGCAGTGGAAACAGCCGGCTTCTGCCGGTGTAAACCATCACTCCTAGAGGGGGAAAGAAGAACACATGAAGAAGACCCGTTACGTCTTCGCATCGCTTGCAGCGCTCGCCTTGGTGGCGACTGCATGCGGCAGCGACAAGAACACAACAAGTACAGCGGCGCCGGCCGGCACCACCGGCGGTGCCGTGACCAGTGCTGCACCTGCTGACACTTCGGCGGCAACAACGGCAGCGCCGGCCGACACGGCATCTGCCGACACCGTCGATGTGACCGCCGGTCAAGACATCACGATTGCGGTCATCACCCACGGTGATGGTGGCGTGTTCTGGTCAGTCTTCCAGAAGGGCGCAGAAGACGCCGGCAAGACGCTGGGCATCACGGTCAAGTACCAGGGTTCGAACAACACCGGTACCGACCAGGCCGCGATGATCAACCAGGCAGTAGCCGACGGCGTTGACGGTCTTGCCGTGTCGCTCGCCGACCCCGACGCCGTCAAGGACGCCGTCAAGTCGGCCGTCGATGCCGGCATCCCGTTGGTCACCACCAACTCGGGTTCGAACCTGTACAAGGAGTTCGGTGCGTTCACCCACATCGGCCAGGACGAGTTCACGGCCGGCGCTGGTGCAGGCGAGAAGTTCAACGCAGCTGGCGCCAAGGTGCTGCTCTGCGCCAAGCAGGAGCAGACCAACACCGGTCTCGACGCACGTTGCGACGGAGCGAAGAGCACCTTCAAGGGCAAGTTCCTGACGCCAATCACGACGTCGGGTGACGCCTCTGGCAAGCAGCAGGCCGACATGAAGGCCGCCATCGACAGCGACAAGACCATCGACGCCGTGTTCGGCGTTGGCCCGGTCATCGCCCACGACACTGCAGCAGCGGTGAAGGAACTGGGTCGCACCGTCACCGTTGGTGGCGTTGACCTGTCGCCTGACCTGTTGAAGGACATCGCCGCCGGCGACGTGCTGTTCACCATCGACCAGCAGCAGTACCTCCAGGGCTACATCTCGGTGGTTGCGTTGTACCTCAACGTCACTAACCAGAACACCCTGGGCGGCGGACTGCCGATCAACACCGGTCCTGGTTTCGTCACCAAGGACAACGCCGACGCTGTTTCCAAGCTCGTCGACGCTGGCACCCGCTAGTACAGACAGCAATTGCTTGAGGTGGCGGGCGCCGCCAGGCGCCCCCCACCCCAAAACCCCATAGAATTTACACCCGTCAAAATAGGTAGGCGTCACAAAATT
>JANPOJ010000011.1:0-9304 GCA_031427935.1 Ilumatobacteraceae bacterium
CGGCTGCTGGCCGCCGAATGGTTGGCCACCCACGACCGCCACGGTGCAATCCGCTTCGACGTCGCCGCGATCACCGGCGTGCACATCGAGGTGTTCGAAGCGGCGTTCTAGGCGTTGCTCGAACCACCAACCTTTGCTCAGTCTTTGTCCGGCACTGAGGTGATATGCCGCCCGGGCCCAGAGCGCCGGCTCCGTGTGCCGCTCTCGCGGGTGTTTCGGATCTGGGCGCCACGGATCTCGTTGAGGTGCGGCGGTGAACGAGCTTGGCGCCCAGATAGCCGGCTCTGTGAGGCTTCTCATCCGACCGAGTCGGGCGCTCGTTGGGCGCGATTTCGGTATTCCCAGTACCGAAATCGAACCCGTTGAGCCTGGTTGGGCGGGTTGTGAGTATTGGCAGTACCGAAATCGCGCCCGACCGCTCTGACGTAGTAGGACGAACGCAGCACAACGCATCTGCTTCCCAACAACGCCGTTCGGGACACCCGTCGAGCAGGGCGAACGTCACTTGTCACTGCACTAGGCAGCGCTCGTCGGTGGGGTAGGCCGTCGATCCCAGCAGGCCTTGTGCCAGTGCCGGCGCAGGTCCGGCGCGTCCGCCGGCACGGCGACGTAGTGGCCGATGCCCACCGGGATCTTGTGGTGGCAGCCGGGGCACACGTAGGCCTTGGTGGCTTCGTAGGGCTGGACCCGTCGAACCTCGACCGCCCCGAACCCACCGTCCCACAGACCGATCGCTACCCGAGCAGCGCCCACGCCAACAGACCGATGACAGCAAGCGCCGCGGCGACCACGAAGACGTAGTCGGCGGGCTTGGCGACGAACTTGCGATACGGGTTGAAGCCCATCGCACCAGTATCGTGCCGTTTCCGTGGAAACCATCGAGGTGCATCGGGCATCGGGCATCGTCACGATCACCCTGAACCGCCCAGCCAAGAAGAACGCGGCCAACAGCCAGATGTGGGCGGAGCTGCTGGAGACCTTCCGCGACATCGCCTCGAGTGGGCAGGATCGTGTCGCCGTGCTGACCGGCGCTGGTGGCGACTTCTGCGCCGGTGCCGACCTGACTGGTGGTGGTGCCGGTGGTCCCGGGCGCCATCAGCTGGCCCAGATGCGTCACGTCGGCGACGTGGCCCTGACACTGCACCGCCTGCCGATCCCCACCATCGCCAAGGTGCGCGGCGTGGCCGTGGGTGCAGGATGCAACATGGCCCTCGGCTGCGACCTGGTGGTCGCCAGTGACAACGCCAGGTTCTCGGAGATCTTCGCCCGCCGCGGATTGTCGATCGACTTCGGTGGCTCGTGGCTGCTGCCGCGGATCGTGGGGATGCACCGCGCGAAGGAGCTGGCCCTGTTCGCCGACATCATCAGTGCTGCCGAGGCCGAGCGAATCGGCCTGGTCAACCGCGTGGTACCAGACGCCGAGATCGACGAGTTCGTCGCCGGCTGGGCTGCGCGGTTGGCAGCGGGTCCGCCGATCGCGTTGGCGATGACCAAGCGAATGCTCGACAACTCGCTGCAGGTGACGATGGAGCAGGCGCTCGACGACGAGGGTGTCGCCCAGACCGTCAACTTTGGGACGGCCGACACGAGCGAAGCGATGCGGGCGTTCGTCGAGAAGCGGGAGCCGACGTTCGAAGGCCGTTGACCGGCTCGGCGCCGTTGCGCTCAGTAGCGTGGCGTCGTGAGGCACGTGCCGACGATCATTGTGGGGATGCTCATTGGAGCGTCCTGGTCTGGCGCTGCCAGCGCCGCGCCCCCGACCGAGCCTGTTCCTTCGCCGTCGACCACCGTGGTGACCGTCGAACCCGTGGCCATCGGCCCCGAGCTGCCGGCGAGCCAGGCGCCACCGCCGATCGTGGCGCCGATCGTCGTGTCGGCACCGTTGGTCGGTGTCCCGGCGGGCTGCAACGCGCCGCCCGCCCCTGTCGCGGTCTTTGTCGGCACGCTGGCGGATTCCGATGCCACCACGGCCCGCTTCGCCGTGCAGCAGGTTCGCGCCGGCAGCCTCGATGGCTATGCAGTCAGCACGATCGTCGATGTGCGGTACGACGACGACATCCGGTATCTTCACACCGGCCGGCAGTACCTGGTCGGTGCGAGGCCCGACGCGATCACCAATGTGTTGCGATCCAAGGTACGGCTGGCGGCGCCGTTGTTCGGCGGCGATGCCGTGATCGGTGTCAACGACACGGACCTGCGTTGTCCACGCGTGGAGGACGGCGTGAAGACGTTGCTTTCCGACGGTCGTGAGGTTGACACCGGAGTGCTGGCCCCGTTGAAGACCGCCAAGAAGTCGGTGGCCAAAGCCGTTCTCAGGCCGCTGGCGATTGCCTTCGTCGTGCTCGTCCTGCTGGCATCGATCAAACTCTTGATCTTTGCCATGGTTCGCGCGGCGCGCGAACGAGAGCCGGCGGGCGACGAGTTGCCTCCCTTGCTCGAGGTGCAACGCGACCGCCAGCACGCGGACCTCGAGCCAGACCTCTCAGAGGCATCCACGCCCGAGCACGTGTGAATCAGGCGCGGGCAGCGCTGGCGCGGGCGCGCAGATCGCTGACTGCGTGCTCGAGACCAGCGGGGTCGCGATACAGGGCGCTGCCGGCGACGAGCACGTTCGCACCGGCGGCCGTCGCAGCCGCGACGGTGTCGGGGCCGATCCCGCCGTCCACTTCGATATCGATGAGTTCGCTGCGGCCTGCGGCCCGGACCATCTCGACCACCTCGGCGATCTTGGGCTCCATGGAGGCGATGTACTGCTGCCCGCCGAACCCAGGGTTGACCGTCATCACCAGCACGAGATCGACGAGGTCGAGCACGTGGGCAAGGTCGCACGCGGGAGTCGCCGGGTTGAGGGCAACGCCGGCCGTGGCGCCGAGCGATGCGATGTTGGCCAGCGTGCGGTGGAGGTGGGTGCATGCCTCGGCGTGCACGATCAGGCGCTGGCAACCGGCGCGCACGTACTCCGCAGCCATCGCATCGGGAGTCAAGACCATGAGGTGAGCTTCGAACGGCAACGACGTGTGCTTGCGGGCCGCGGCGATCACGTCGGGTCCGAACGTCAGGTTGGGGACGAACTGGCCGTCCATCACGTCCCATTGGATCCTGTCGACGCCGGCGGCTTCGAGAGCGGCGACCTCGTCGCCCAACTTGGCGAAGTCGGCCGGTAACACGCTGGGGGCGATTTCGATCGGTCGCGGCATCATTGTCGAGGGTAGTGGGTGCTCCGTGGCGCCGAGGGATCTACAGTCGTCGACGATGTCGTCGATCGAGGTGCGTGCCGAGAAGATGGCGGCAGGGGGCGATGCAATTGCCCACGTTGCGGATGGCCGCGTGGCGTTCGTGCGTGGGGCGCTGCCGGGAGAACTGGTCGCGGTCGAGATCGTGCAATCGAAGAAGGACTTCGTCCGTGCCGAGGTGCTCGACGTCATCGAACCGTCGCCCGACCGGGTCGTGCCGCCGTGTCCCGGCCATGCCGCCGGATGCGGTGGTTGCACGTGGCAACACGTCGACCCCGCCGCACAGCTGGGCCTCAAGGCGGCGATCGTGGCCGAGGCGCTGCGGCGAACCGGCAAGTTGGTCGATGCCGATGTCGTTGTGGGGTCATCCGTTCCCGCGTGGGCATACCGCACCACGCTGCGGGTGGCGACCGGCGTCGACCGCCTCGGCCTGCGCGGGCGTGACTCGCACGATGTCGTCGAGCTGGACGGCTGCCCGGTCAGTCATCCGTTGCTGGAGGAGCTCCTGGCCGCGCTACGCATCCGTGGCGATGGCGAGGTCAGCCTCCGTGTCAGTGCCGCGACGGGGGAGCGTTCGGCGTTGGTCGTCGATGGCGATCTCGAGCTGCTCGACGTCCCGTCCGACGTGGTGATCGGTCCGCGGGCAGCGGTCCACGAGAGGGTTGCCGGCAGGAGCTTTCGGGTCAGCGCAGCCTCGTTCTTCCAATCCGGCCCTGCTGCGGCCGAGTTGCTGGTCGCCGCGGTCCGCGAGGCCTGTGGCGAACGGATCGGCGCCGGGTCGATCATCGATGCGTACGGCGGTGTCGGGCTGTTCGCATCCGCCGTGGACGGTCGGACGGTGACGGTGGTGGAGGAATCCGAGGCAGCGTGTGCCGATGCGACGGTCAACCTCGCCGATGCGCCGGCCCAGATCATGTGCACACCGGTCGAGCGGTGGCGACCGCGCCATGCCGATCTGGTGATCGCCGACCCCTCGCGCACTGGGCTGGGTCGCCAGGCTGTGGCGGTGCTGGCGGCGACGCGGGCCTCTCGCATCGTGCTGGTCAGCTGCGACCCAGTGTCGTTGGCCCGTGATGCCGGGTTGCTACGCGAGTCTGGCTACGCGCACGTTCGCTCGACGGTCTACGACCTGTTTTCGCAGACGCATCATGTCGAGGTGGTCACCATTTTCGACCTGCCGCAATCTCCGTAGAAGGCGGCGCCAGCCGGTGCATTCGATGCGCCACCCGATCGAGGAAGGCGTGTCGTTCGGCCTCGGTCGAGCGATCGATGTTGTACATCGCCACCCATGTCGTGCGGGCGAATCGATGGCACAAGACGCGAACCGCCCTGCCGATCACGCGTCGTCCGGTCTCGCCCTCGGCGAGGTTCACCAGGCGCGAGGATCCGTGCGTGGTGATGGCAACCAGTCGACGGATGTTGGTGAGCCGGCCTGAGATCCGCGTCGCGCCTTCAGGCATGTCCCACGCGACACCTCGAACCAGCACGCGGTCGAGCCACCCGGTCAACATCGCCGGTTGCCCGCTCCACCACGTCGGGTAGATGAACACGAGCGCACTACACCAGCGCAGGTTGGCGCAGTACTCCGCGACGAGCGGATCATCGATCTTCGGTGCGAGGTGATCGAGCCGCTCCTGGCGCGTCATCGCCGGCTCGAAGCCATCGGCGTAGAGATCGGATTCACGTACCCGGTGCCCAGCGGCCTCCAACGCCTCGATCGCCCGGGCGCGCACCACCGCCGTGAACGACTCGGGATCCGGGTGGCAGTAGACCAGGTACACCCTCACAGTGATCGCATCCTGTCGTCGACACGTCGGAGGAACGCGGCGCGCTGGTCGTCGGTGCTTCGGTCGATCTCGTACAGCCCCAGCCACGATCGCCGGGTGACCACGGCGGTGTTCAACCGCAGAGCACGCAGCAATGTGCGCCGGCCGTTGTCGTGCATCGCCTTCACGTACCACCACCGCGAGCCGTACGTCGAGATCCCCACGATGCGACGAACCTGCGTCAACCCGCGGCGCACGTGGTGGTGCTCGTCGAAGACGAACCCGACACCGGGCACCATCACCCGTTCGAGCCAACCCTTGAGGATCGCCGGCATCGTGCTCCACCACGTGGGGTAGACGAAGACGAAGGCCTCGGTCTGCTTCACGAGACCTGCGTGGCGCTCGGCGACCGGATCCAGCAGTGGTCGATCGCTGTGATACGCACGGCGCTCGTCGGGGCTCATTGCAGTGCGGAACTCGTCGGCATACAGATCCAACACCGTGACCTCGTGGCCGCACTCGCTCAGCGCGGCACGAGCGGCCGCTGCGATTGCGTGGTTGAAGCTGTCCGGATCCGGATGGGCAATGACGACAACGACGCGCATGTTGGCCGCACGTTAGTGGCGCGCCCTACTATCGGCCGTGATGGAATCGCAGGGACCTCGGCACGTCCCTGTGTGGGTCTACTTGGTCAGTTTCATCGTGTTGGGGAGCGCGCTGAGCATCGCCGGGCCGGCGCTGTCGCATCTCCGCGACCGCGTCGGGACCAACGACGGCGGCATCAGCTTGGTGTTCGTCGGGTCCTCCGGCGGCTACATGTTCGGGTCGTTCGTCGGCGGCCGGTTCCTCGACCGTGGCCGCGGCCACCAGATGTGGTCGGGCTGCATGATCACCTCCATCGCAATGATCGTGGTGATCTCGCAGCTCCGCGACCTCGCCCCGATGGTCTGTGCGTTCGTCGTGCTCGGGCTCGTGTGCGGAGTCGGAGATGTCTCCGGCAACACGCTGGTGGTGTGGAGCCGCCCGGATTCCCCGGGTGCTGCGCTGAACGCCCTGCACCTGTTCTTCGCACTCGGCGCGCTGTCGGCGCCCTTGCTGACCAACCGGGCCATCGCCTGGAGCCACTCGCTGTGGCCGGTCGCTGTGCCGCTGGCCCTGCTGACGGCGCTGTGTTGCTCGGTGCTGCTGTCGACACCCGCACCGATGAAGACACGGGCCGCCGACCACTCCACCGGCGACGCCGCAGCGGCGGCGCTTCGCCGCGGCCAGTTGGCGGTCGTCAGCTTGTTCTTCTTCGTGTATGTCGCGCTCGAGGTCGGGTTCGCCAACTGGATCCACTCGTACGTCGAGCAGATCGGGTACGGCGATGCCAACACCGCAACGGGTGTGACCGTCATCTTCTGGGTCGGGTTCTCGTTCGGGCGCGTCGTGGCGATCTGGCTGGCCCAGCGGTTCAGCGCGGGCTGGATGCTGACCGGCTCGATGACGGTTGCCCTGATGTCATCGGCCGTCCTGGTCGCGGTCAACGGCGGCAACGTCGGGCTGTGGATCGTGACGTTCTTGTTCGGCCTCTCGATCGCACCGCAGTTCGCATCGATGATCGGCTACGCCGAGGCCCACCTCGCGTTGTCAGGCGCGGCGACGTCGGCGTTCATCGGCGCCGCGGGGCTCGGCGGTCTGGTCATGCCGTGGTCCCTCGGCCAACTCTTCGACGCCCGCGGACCTGGAGTGCTTCCGCCCGTCACGTTGGGGGCGTGCGTGGCAACGATCGCTGCCGGGTTGTGGGTGCGTCACATCGTGCAGGTCAGTGGCACTCAGCGGCCACCGGTGACCTCGATGAACGCACCCGTCACGTAGCTCGCTGCAGGCGACGCCAGCCACAGCACTGCTGCGGCGACCTCGTCGGATGTGCCGGCTCGCTGCATGGGGATCAGTGGTGTCATTCGCTCGACGCGACCAGGCGTGGCATGGAGATGGAAGTCGCTCTCGATCAGGCCCGGACGCACGCCGTTGACGCGAATCCCGTACGGCGCCAACTCCTTGGCGAAGCCGGTGGTCATCGTGTCAATCCCACCTTTCGATGCCGCATAGTGAACCCATTCGTTCGACCCACCGAGCACCGCGGCCTTCGATGAGATGTTGACGATCGATCCACCGCAGCCGTCTGCGCGCATGCGCTTGACCGCCTCGCGCGCACACACGAACGGTCCCGTCAGGTTCACTGCCCACAGGCGCTCGAGCGCCTCGACCGTGTAGCTGTCGAGCGTTCCGTAGCTGCCGGCGATGCCGGCGTTGTTGACCAACACGTCGATGCGCCCGAAGCGTTCGTCGATCTCGGTGAACATCGCCATGACCGCAGATTCGTCACCGACATCGGCGCGCACGGCGATCGAATCGTTGCCGATCTCGTTGGCCAACGCGGTGGCCACGTCGGCGCTGGCCGCATAGTTGACCACCACCGTGTATCCGGCACTCGCTGCCAGCCGGCAGATCGCCGCACCGATGCCGCGGCTGCCTCCGGTCACGAGCATCACCGGGCGGGACGTGCCGTGCTCGCTGCGATCGTGTAGTTCGGTCATCGCAGTCTGTCTTCCAATCCCCGCTTGATGGCCGGCCATTCGATACGAGTGATCGAGTACATGGCCGAGTCGCGGGCGACGGTGTTCTCCTCACCGGGAGCGTACGAGCCCCGATGGCTTCGCAGGATGCCCTCGAAGGTCGCGCCGATCCGCAAGATCGCCGTCCGGCTCTGGGCGTTGCGGGCGTCGGTGCAGATCGACACGCGATGCACATTCCAGGCGTCGAAGGCATTGGACAGCAGCAGATATTTGGCCTCGGTGTTGATCGGCGTTCGTTGGGCCGACGCTGCCAGCCAGGTGCCGCCGATCTCGATCTCGTCGGGCAACGGCTTGGCGCCCCACCACTCGAGGCGGAGATAGCGCGTGCAGCCCACCAGCGAGCCGTCGCCGACCCGCCGCTGCACGAAGGGCACCGCAGCGCGCGACTGCTGGTCGTTCAACAGACCGCTGATGTAGCGCTGCATGCCCTCGACGGTCGGCGGAACGGGTGTCCAGCGATAGGTCGCTCGATCCTGGTTCCCCGCCGCGGTCAACTCCTCGGCGAATTCGATGCGCAGTTGTTCGAGTTGCACGTGGGTGCCGGTGAGGGTGGGTGCTGCGACGCTCATGGGTCCACCAGCATGCCAGGCCATCGCGTCAGTGACATGGACTGTTTGCAACGACCGCGTCGCTACGACATGAAGATGAGCGCCGGCGTCTCGAGCAGCGCTTTGATGCGTTGGATGAACGCTGCCGCATCGGCGCCGTCGACGACGCGATGGTCGAACGACGACGACAGGTTCATGATCTGGCGGGGGAGCACGCTGCCGTCGACGTACACCGGCCGCGTCGAGATCTTGTTGACCCCGATGATCGCCACCTCGGGGTAGTTGATGATCGGGGTCGACACGATCCCGCCGAGCGAACCAAGGCTGCTGATCGTGATCGTCGAACCGGTCAACTCGGCGAGGGTGATCTTGTTGTCGCGCGCTGCGGTCGACAGGCGGGCGACTTCGTCGGCGCACGACCGCAGATCACGTGCTTCGGCGTGTGTCACCACCGGAACCATCAGGCCCTTCGCGGTCTGCGTGGCCACGCCGAGATGCACTGCGCGGTGACGATGCACCACGCCCCCATCATCGTCGTAGCGGGCGTTCATCTGGGGAAAGTCGCGGATCGCCACCACGACTGCACGCATCAGGAACGCAAGGATGGTCAAGCGCGTCTGCGCATCGTCGTGCTGCCGGTTGAGCTCGGCGCGCAGCCGTTCGACTTCGGTGACATCGACCTCGTCCACGTAGGTGAAATGCGGGATGCGGGTCTTGGCGATCTGCATCCGTTGAGCGATGTTGCGGCGCAGCCCGATCACCCGCACGTCGTCGGTGCCGTCGTCGCCATCCACGAACGGGGCGGCCTTGATCGAGCCGTTGCGGGAGAGTCGGGCATCGAGATCAGCGTGGACGATTCGTCCGTCTGGCCCGGTTCCGGCGACGGCGCTGAGATCGATCCCCAGCTTTTTGGCGCGTTCACGTACTGCGGGCGCGGCCGTGGGGGTGCTCCGCTCGCCGCTCGCCTGCTCGGGCGGTGGCGCGGCCACGATGGGGATCGCAGCGGCAGGGCCGGGCGGTGGCGCGGCCACCGCGACGCGTGCCTCCATGTCCGGCGCCGGAGCCGGCGCCGATGCCGGGGCCGATGCCGGGGCTGCGGCGGTCGTCGGCTCCGTGGCCTCGGTCGTCGTGTCGATGCG
>JANPOJ010000012.1:0-6348 GCA_031427935.1 Ilumatobacteraceae bacterium
GTGGCACCGACACCGGCGAACAGCTCCGACGCCAAGAACGCGTCGACCGCATCACGGGACACGAAGGTGTACACACCGCCGAAGATCCCCTCCGCGCGATCCGCCAGCCACACCTTCGATGCCAGTCCCGGCACATCGGCAAACGCCGGCGCGACCTCCGCACACAACTGCTCGTACTCAGCCTCGGCCATGCCGTCGAGTGAGAAGTTGACGATTAGAATTGGGTGCGGCTCCCATGGAGGGACGTCAGGCAGCGGTTGGGATCGTCTCGTCGGCGTAGCGAACTTCGTGGATTCGGTGTCGTTCCTTGTTGAGGTGGAATGTCCAGTAGGTGTCGAAGTCGCCGTTGCAGCGCAGGGCTCGTAGCTTGAGGACGGCCTCGGCGCCGTGGAGTCCCCAGCGGGCTCCGGTGAGGTCCATGCGGTCTTTCACGAGGTGTCGGCAGGCGCCTTCGATGATGCCGGTCGCGATCGGGCGGCCATGTGTGAGGGCGGCCGGGTAGTCCAGGAACGGCTTCTTGTTCGTGAGGTAGGTCGCGCATTTGTCGGCGTTCTCGCGGCGACTGGTGTCGAGGTTGGCGACAGTGGCGGCTCTTCGGAGGGCGCCAGCGACGCGGGTGGGGTGACCCTCCAGGATGGTTTGGGCGTGCTTGCGGACCCAGGCTTCGGCGGCAGGGTCGCCTTCGCGGTGGAAGGACCAGGCGGCCTTCCAGAGGTATTCCAGGACGTGCACGAAGTCGATGATGACCTCCACTGTGATGCCGCGGTCTTTGGCTTCGGCATTGATACGCAGGATCTGGTGGACGTTGCCGTCCACGAGGGCGATCCAGGTTCGGGTGTGGTCGGGGTCGCGCCGGTCGGCCTCGTCGAAGATCGCGGCGACCACGGTCGCGGCGTCGTCGACGACGCTGGCGGTGAGCCACTTGTTACGCGCGACTGGTCCGGCGAGGGCGTCACGGCGTTGGGTGTCGTTGCCTGGGAGAATGTCGGCGGGGCAGCGCGAGACGGGGCTGATGTCGTAGACCGCCCCGACCTCAGCCATCCTCTTGCGGTTGCGCTTTTCACCTTTGGACAGGCGGGTCGCGAGTTTCGGGTTGGTGGTCGACGCGGCCTTCGCGGTCGCTGGCCTGAGCGCATCAGGGCGCATCACGACGCCTTTGCCGTCGCAGGACAGCACCAGCACGTCGTCGACGTTGCTGCTCGGCGGCTTTCGGTGGGTGTAGAAGGCGTCGAAGTCGATGGCCGCCCGGCTGGCGAGGTCTTCGACCTGTCGCTTGCCGAGGCGTTGGCCGGTGCTGCGTTCGATCGCTTCGACGGCCCCGTCGAACGATCCTCGAGAGCTTTCGATCGCAGCGAGCTGCCGCAGCCCATGGGAGTGCTGCTCGACAGGGAGGTTCAACGCGGCGTCGGCCGGGTGAAGGTTCGCCTGGCCGGGTTGACGGTAGGCGAGCCGGGTCACGGTGACCTCGCCGAAGATCGTGCCCAGGCGTCGGGTGTGACCGGTTTCTACGCGCGTCCGGTCCGACCCGTCGGCTCCTCGAACCTTGATCCGGCTCTCCCGTACGGCACGCAGGTCCACGTGGTCTTGAAGGAGCAGGCGTAGTAATTCGCGGCCTTCGACGTCGAGTTGACGTTCCAGCTCAGCATGGTCCAGTCCACTGCTGGCCCCACCATCGAGCCAGCCCAGGATCAGCTCGAAGCGTTCACGTGCTCCCGCGAAGCCCTCGGCCCCGGTCGTGTCGGGATGGTTGCTCACCGGCCCCGACGGGCCCGCAACGCTGCGATGCCAGCGTCGGCGGCTCGCTCCAGTTCCGCTCGGGCCGTCTCGAAGCGGGCCAACCCCGCGGCCACCTCGGCCACCTCGGCATCAGCCAGCGTCAAGGTCTTGGTCCGGCCGCCCTCGGTGTAGGCCAACGCCGGGCTCTCATGCGGCTCGCCGCTGACGCAATGGCAGGAGGGCTTGCCGCACCTGCGGCGGAACGTGGTCAGCGTGCCACGCAGGAACGAACCATCGGAACGGCGGAATCTCGGGGACATCATTAGTCCTGTCTGTAGGGAACAATAACTACAGACAAGTGAAGCAGAAAGTCGCCGTCAGTTGGTGGATCACACGCCAGTCAGATGATCAAGCGGCTGACAGAAAAGCCACCGGCGACGTCACTCCAGAAGAGCCGCACCCATTTCTTTCTTCTTGGTGTCAACACTGATCACCGGATCACCCGACGCGACGAACTCCTGGGCGAGACCGTGGAGATAGCGGAACTGGCCATCGCGGTCCGGGTGGGCGGTGCCTTCTTTGACCTTGGCCGGTGACAGCAACGAATAACCGACTCATTTCAACAGCCGCCCGACCGTGTCCGCAGAAACCTTGAACCCGCGCCGGGAGAGTTCGCCGGCCAGCTTCGTGGTCGACTTCGACGACCATTTCAACAACGACATCGGGTTACCACGCGTGTCGGGATGGACCAGCTGGTCCAACGCTTCCAACAGGCCCGGCTGCAGCTCGGTCAACGGTTTCGCCCCGCCACCCGGCGCACGCAACCGATCCTGAGGAGTGATCCCTGCTGCGACTTCACCCTCGGCCTTGATCACGGTGTTGCGCGACATGCCTGACGCGTCAGCCACCCACGACTTGCCGCCGCGGCCAAACATCTCCGATGTCGCGGGTCACGATCGTGGTGCACGGTCCGTAGGCGTCCACCGATCGGGTTCCGCCGTGAATTCTGCCCCGAAACTGAACAGCCGCCTGGCTTTTGGCGTCGTCCGTTACACCCGATTTACACCCAACCTGGCGTTACGGGCCGTCATCAAGCAACATCGAACGGACAAAGCAACACGCTGACCTGGGCAAATTGGACCGAACAACACCGTGCGTACCCTCCTCACGACTCTCTCAAGGTGGCGGCACGGGTTCGAATCCCGTTGGGGCTGCCAAGAAAGTCCCAGGTCAGAGGCACTCTCCGGAGTGCCTCGTCTGGTTTTCAACATCCCTTGCCAATGGCGTGCCAATGTATTGATTGGAGATGCCATGAAGGGGCTCATCCGACGCCGAGGCGACGCCTGGGAGCTGCGTGTCTACTTGGGCACCGACCCCGTGACCAACAAGCAGCGCTACGCGTCACGAACGGTGCGCACCGGCAAGCGCGAAGCACAGCGCGTGCTCAACGAGATGATCAGCGAGGCCGAGCGCGGGCTGTCGGTCCGCACGAGCGCGACCGTCGGGGATCTGCTCAAGCGATGGTTCGACTTCGCTGCCCGTGACTTCTCGCCGAAGACGGTCAAAGGGACGCGAGGTTTCATCGACCGAAACCTGCTCCCGGCGCTCGGCTCGGTGCCGCTCTCGAAGTTGAGGGCGAGCGATCTCGATCGCTTCTACCGCAAGCTGTCGGTCGACGGGGGATCACGGTCCGGCCCCCTCGCGCCAGGGACGGTCCGCCGGATTCACGGCATCTTGCGCCGCGCTCTTGGCCAGGGACTGAAGTGGGGTTGGATCGGCATCAACCCGGCAGTCGCCACGACGCCGCCTCGATTGCCGCAACCGGACATCAATCCACCGTCGAGCGCAGAAGTCGCGCGCGTGCCGCGACGAGCCGCTGAGTCGTCGCCAGAGCTCGCGTGCTTTCTCATGCTCTCGGCTGCGACCGGGGCGCGGCGGTCCGAGATCGTCGCGCTTCGATGGAGCGACATCGATCTGCCCAACCGCACCGTGGCCATCAGCCGTGGCGTGGTCACCGGCCCCGATGGCCTGGTCGAGAAGGACACGAAGTCCCACGCAGCTCGTCGGATCGCGCTCGACGAGCGCGCCGCTGTCGTTCTTGCAGACCACGCAGCGCACATGCGGGCCAACGCTGCAGCCGGCCGGATCACGCTTGCCGACAACGCGTTCGTGTTCAGCAACACCGTCGACGGCTCGGAGCCCTGGTATCCGGATTCGGTCTCACGCAGCTTCCAACGGTTGTGCAAGCAGGAGGGGCTGACCGGCGTTCGCCTCCACGATCTGCGCCACTTCATTGCGTCGCAACTGCTCAGCGCAGGCGTCGACGTTCGCACCGTGGCAGGCCGGCTTGGCCACCGCAACGCTGCGACAACTCTCAACGTCTACGCCCATTTCCTCGAACAGTCGGACCGCGCCGCCGCCGATGTCATAGGCCGACTTATCGCGGACGAGCCCGACGAACCAACCAACCAGAGCGCTCGCCGACCGCGACGAGGTCTCGGATGACGCGCCGATGTCGATCGCGATCCGCGAGGTACGCGCCGCACCGGCGGCTGGGTCGGCGCAGATCCCTACGGGAGAAGAGTGAGGCCTGCGGCGGCGGACGACTGTACGACGGCGAAGTGGCGACGGTCCAGCGTGAAAATTGTGCTGTCGCCGAGTCGTTCGGCGAGGGCGATGACGGAAGCGTCTGTGCCACCGAGGCGTAGGTCTGCGTATTGTTCGACGAGTTCCGCTGCTCGTCGGAGGTCATCGCTGGTTGGAGCTTCGATGACGTAACGGGGAGACCGCAGCGAGCGGAGGAAGGCAGCCTCAGCCATCGCTCCACCGGTTGACGGAGTTGGATGCGAACGATCCGATGAACTGGAAGGGGTCCACCTCGCTGGCTTCGCTGAGCAGTCGTTGTGCGAGCGCCGAGGGCTCGATGCCCTCGCGCTCCGCGCGTTCAGCGAGACGCCGGGCAGCGTCGTCGTCCAGTTCCACAACCAAGCGAGTCACGGCGACCAACCTACGACCTGCCGCACTGGTGCCGGCGCAAGCAAAGGATCATCCGGAAACACGCTGCGCCCTGCCCGCTTCGTCCTCTGTATTCCTCTGGAGAAGTTGTGACGTTTTCTCCCCGTTGGGGGTGGGTTCTACCCGATGAAGGGGTGTGGGCGTCACGAAATCGCGTTTCGGGAGGCATGAGTTGTTGTGAGAGCCGAAACCAACGAGGCGTTCCTCGCCACCGTCGGCGAAGAAACCGCCCTCGACGTCTTCGTCCGCTCGATGACCACCGACTGGATCGACCAACCCGCTCACACCCGCCGCGACGAACTGAACGACACCAAACCGCACCGGCCGGGAATCCTCGACAACAGCCAACTCCGACATCTCGTCGAGCGACGCTTCGAAATCCTCGACACCCTCCAACACGCCGAAGCCGCGACGCGAAGGGCTCCAGTCGAGCGGCAGGATGCGCGCACGATCCTGACGCGAGCCGAGCAACGCCTCGCTGACCAGACCGCTGCCCTGCAACATGCTGAAACTGTGCTCGCGCGCTACGACCGGCCATTGCACCGTCGCAAGCACCAGAGCGACATCGGCAACGCCCGACACCTTGCCCGGATCCTGCCCGGCAACATCAAACACGCCGCCGCCGAGGTCGACACTCAGGCACGCCGCATCGCCGACACCCGCACCACGCAAGCGGCCGCCGCCGCCGTGGTCGCGCAGCGGCCCCAACTTGAAACAAGAACTCGGCACCATCGAGGACCAACTCACAATCGATCTGCGCGTTCGAACCAGCATCGCCCGCCTCGACCAACCCGACGCCATCGTCAACGCCCTCGGCCACCGGCCCGCGCCCGGAGCATCAACCCGAACCTGGGACGACGCCGCCGGACGACTCGCCCAACACCAAGCCGCCTTCAACATCACCGAAGGCTTCGGCGGGATACCACGATGGGATCGAAAGTCCGCCTACACCCAGAGCTACCGGACGGTCGAAGAAGCGATCGCTGTCGTGCGCCCCGCCCCAAGTCGCACTGTGCAGATCGAGCCGACAGGAATCGAACTCTGAAGAGCTCACGGATCGAGGTCTATCGGCACCGACCGACGGTCGCGCGAACTCGCAAGAAGCGAACGTGACTGATGGCTGCACGGCGAGGCGTCCTCGTGGGAGGATGCTCGGAGGCAGAGTCTTGATTGCTCGATTGCTGCGCGTCCAGCCAGACGCAGGTTGTGGGCGAATGGTCACTTAGGGTAGGCTTCGATTTCATCCACAGCGCTCGTAGGAACACTCCGTACCAGCGTCGCCGCCCGCTTCGGTTCGACTCGTTGCGGCGGCAACAACCGGCTCGAAATCCCCCGGAGGGGACGCCGACAAGGCCTGTGCAACGAAAGGAATCGTTCGACATGAAAGTCAAATGGAAGCAGCACGTTGCACGTCTCATCCCTGCCGCGACGATGGTCGCTGGCGTTGTCGTCGCTGTCAGCGCCGTCGGCGGTAGCGTCAAGTGGGGCTGATTCAGAACTGACCGGGTCGGGCTTTTCGGAGCCCGACCCACCATCTGGGCTGGAGAGTGAGTATCCAGTGAGCGGTCGACGCGGTTCGAGCCAGGAAACGAGTTCTGTGACGATGTTCGTCGTCGG
>JANPOJ010000013.1:0-2738 GCA_031427935.1 Ilumatobacteraceae bacterium
CGCGCCTGCTCGCACAATGCGGCTTCGACATCAATGCCAACGACCTTGAGCTCGTCGGGTCCCGCGCGCATGAGCTGGGCCACGATGGTGGGCGACATCGGCACCCCGCTGAGACGAGGATCTGGACAGCGCTGATCGAGATCGCCCGTAGTCGGCTCGACTCGGAAGCTTGACTATCGGAAGTCGATATATCATACTCCGAGCATGAATCGAACGCCGAAGCCGCTTCCGGCCGCGTCACTGCACATCGTGCTCGCCCTCCTCGAAGGCGAGCTCCACGGCTACGCCTTGATGCGCCGGGTGAGCGAGCTCAGCGACGGTGCTGTGAAGATGGGCCCGGGCACGCTGTACGGCACGCTGAACCGGCTGGTCGACGACGGTCTTATCGTCGAGACGACCGACCGCATCACCCACACCGAAAGCGAGCGGCGCCGCTACTACGAGCTCACCCCCAACGGCCGTGCGGTGGCGCTTGGCGAACTCGCCCGGCTGCAGACATTGGTGCACCGGGTGACCGGCCATCTGGCAGGCGGAGCGCCGGCGTGAACGACGACCGGCCGGCAGTGCGTGTCTATCGGACACTCCTCAGCTTCTACCCCCGCGAGTTCCGCGACGACTACGGCGCTGACATGGTGCAGCTGTTGCGGGACCAATACGTCGACGAACCGGCATGGCAGGTCTGCGCCCGCGCCGCCCTCGACCTGGCGATCACGATTCCCACCCAACAACTGGAGACCCACATGAACCGACCCTCGACCCACCTCGTCCCTTTGCTCTACACCGCGCTCGCCTCCGGCGGCGTGCTGGGCGCGATCCTCGGAGGGAGCAACGCCGCGATCGTCGTCATCGGATTGTGCATCGCCGTCGTCGCCGGCGCGGCAGCTACCATCGCGTGGAGGCGGTCCGGACCGATAGGCGGCAGGATCTCCACCGACGGCTGGTGGAAGCTCATGCTCGCCGGTCCGTGCATCCTCGTCGCCGTCCTCGTCGGCGCCGGCCTCGGGGTCGACGCCTGGATGGTGGGGATGTTCGCCGTCCTCATCGCCTTCGTGGTCACCGGAACCGGCGTGGTGCTGGGCATCGCCCGCCTCGCCAAGCGCCACTCGCAAGCGCTCCCGACATGAGACCGCCACTGCGTCTCGTTGCAGGCTCCCTTGCGCTCTGCTGCACGCTGGCCGCCTGCGGCGATAGCAACAGCGCCAGGCCCGACGCCGTTGCCGCCACCAGCCCATCGAACGGGAACGCCGCGCAACCTACGGTCGGCGGGTTCTGCGAGGCGATGGCCCACCTGATCGTCCTGCTCGCCCCGACCGACGACTCGAGCCCCGACGAGACCAAGGCGGCGTTTACCGAAGCAGCCGGCTGGTTCGAGCAGGCCAACACAGCGGCACCAGCTGCAATTGCCGACGACTTCGCCGCCTACAAGACCGCCTACGACGAGTACGTCCACTACCTCAGCACCGTCGACTTCAACCTCGACGCAGTGTTCAGCACGCCAGAAGGCAAGCAGCTCGCCATCGACACCTCGCACACCCTCACGCCCGCCATCGTCCAGCACGTCGTCGGTGAATGCGATCTCTCCTTCGGCGACGAACAACACGACCCGCCGACCACAACTTGAGCCGCGATCTGATGTCGGGTCGCGTCACCCGATCCGGGTTCGGTTGACGTCTGTAGAGGCGATGTTGTCAGTACGAGATCAAGTCGGAGACCATGATCGATGCCACCTCACCGACAAGCAGCGGACACCGGGCAGCACGCCCGCTTGGGATGCCCGCGCTGGCCGTCGGACTGTTGGGTGGGTTCGCGCTCGGCGTCATCGCACGGGCGTGGATGCGCTTGATCTCTGAGGACCCCCGCTTCACGTGGAACGGGACGATCCCCATCGTTGCCGGCTTCACGTTCTTCGGCCTCACGCAATCGATCGTCGCGGTCGCGCGCCGCCGGACGACACGGTGGTGGAAGCTGACGGGTGCTCGCGCGATCGGTGCAGTCGGGATGATCCCGCTGTTTCTCGCAAATGGAGCGTTGATGTTCCCCACGGTCATCGGCTGCGGACTCGCGTCCGCGCGCCCGGAGTGGCCCAAGGTTGGCCGCAGGCTCTGCCTTGTCGTCGCGGCTCTTCCAGTGCTGTTCGTCGGGACCGACCTGCTCGGCTCATTCGGTTGGTCGTTGCACACGCTCGCGGGCTTCGTGATGATGCTCGCCGTCTACGCCACGGTCATCTGGGCGACCCGGTTCACGCTCACCGCCCAGCACGCCGATTCGCCAGCGCCTCGGAGGGCCAGGATGACCATCACGCTCGTCGCCGCGCTGTTGTTCTTGATCGCGTTCGTCGCAGGCGGGGGCATCAAGTGAGCAGCCACAACCACGACACAAGGGTGATACTTGGATCATGACCACTGCGCAAACGTCGGGATCGGTCGCGACCGAAGCACTCCCAGGGCCGAGCGGGGTCGAAACGTTCCGGCGTGTTCGCCAGCTGTTCCGTGACCCATCGACAGCGCTCGATGGCCTTCACGACGCGTACGGCCCGATCAGTGAACTGAGGCTCGGGCCGACGCGCATCGTCGTGATCGGCGAACCCGGCCTTCTCCATCAGATGTTCTCGATGCCCGCCGAATCATTTCGATGGTCCCACAAGTTCAACATGGTCGGCGTCAGGTTCGTTGTCGGCAGCGGCTCGATGATCGTCTCCGACGGTGAGGATCATCATCGCCGCCGCGGTTCGGTCCAGA
>JANPOJ010000014.1:0-10032 GCA_031427935.1 Ilumatobacteraceae bacterium
GTGTTTGATCAAGGTCAGTGAGGGGGCGATGTCGTCGTTGACGATCGTGCAGACCTCGTTGCTGCCGGCAGCGACATTGACAGTTGCACCGCAGTCGAATCCGGTCGTCGAGTAACCCGGCACGGCGGACTCGCTGAGTGCATAGAGCCCGGCCGGGATCGCCGAGGCCGCCGGGGTGGTACCGCTGACGGTGGCAGGACCCGTTGCCGTCAGGGTCACGTCACCGGGCTGAAGCGTGCCGCCGTTGTTGTTGACGACCGACTTGATGAGTGTGATCGTCGAGAACGGCGCGCACACGGACGCATTCGGCACCGTGTGGTTCGTGGTGATCGAGGCCGTGTTGCCGAACCCGCCGCCGTTGGCGCAGCCACCATTGGTCTGCGGGCTCACGCCTATGGAGGTGGTGACCGTGATGGTGTAGACGTGGGTGTCACCGGCATTGAGCTGTGTACCCGATGTCGTGACCCCCGCGTTGGTTGCCGAGAATGTCAAGCTGGTCGGGCTCGTGGAGACCGCCACGTTGGTCACGGTGACTCCTGCACCGAAACCGAAGGTGTCGTTCAGCGAGTACTGGGCGGGACCATCACCGGCGTTGGCGACGGTGACCTTGTACTCGATCGTCCAGACGCCGGCAGCGTCGCGCGTCGGGCCGGCCGAGATGGTCTTGGCGAGGCTGACGAGCGGGTTGGGGATGGCACCGCAGTCGGACGACGTGTTCCCGCCGAGAGCAGACGACACCGACGCGGTGTTCAACGTGCCGGTGCCGGATTCGCCGATGCTGAGCACGCAGTCGCGTGCCGCAACCGTCATGGACCCGGCGACCGCAAAGGTCACGACGACGTGGTACGTGTGCCCGTTGGGGTCAACGGTCGCGGGGTTGATCAGCGCCTGATTCTGGATCTGGGTCTGGGTGACTCCATCCCAGCCGCCGACATTGGGTGCTGGGCCGTCGACCGTGGTCAGGGTTGCCGACACGATCGTGGTACCGGTGCCGAAGCCGAGGACGTCGGAGAGGTCGTAGAGCTCGTTGACCGTCGATGCAGATGTGACGGCGAGGTCGTAACCGACCTTGTAGACGTTGCCGCTGACGATCGTGGGCCCGTCGGTGAGCGTCTTGTGGACCTTCACCGGCCCGCGTCGGCTATTGGTGTAGGTGCAGGAGATGTTCTCGCCGGCAGCGAGGCCGATCGTCGTGGTGGCCCCGACGATGTCGACGCTCGAACCACGTTGTCCGACGCAGTCGAGCCCGGTCAGCTGCCAGCCTGCGGCGGCGGGCTCGTTGACGACGTAGGTGCCAGGAACGACGAGGCCAGAGGTGAACGGAGTGTCAGCGCCGGTGAGGGCGAACGGCTGGCCGTTGAAGGTCAAGCCGAACTGAGTCGTGTCGGCAGCGGGAACGACCACTTTATCGATCGTGATGGTGCCGCGCTTGGTGTTGGTGTAGGTGCATGTGACCGTTTCGCCGGGACCGACACGGATCGATGCTGTTGCTGCGCCGAGATCGACCGTCGAGTCGATGTCGCTGCACGTCAGGCCGGTGAGATCCCATCCAGTCAGACTGGTCTCGGTCGCGCTGTACGCGCCGGGTACGAGGTTGGGAAGCGTGTACGAATCGGTGGGGCTCGTCGCGGTGTTGATCGATCCGCCCGCCGTGCCCGTGAAGGTGAAGACCCCGTCGCCGCCGACTGCTGTCTTGGCGATGACGATGTTGCCCTTCTTGGTGTTGGTGATCCGGCAGGTCACCGCTTCGCCAGGTGTCGGCGTGAACGTCGACGGGGCGACCGAGCCGGTCGAGCCGTCCGCGGCCACGAAGGTGCAGTTCATCAGACCTTGGATCCATGAGGCACCGGGATCGCTCTCGGTGACGCCGTATTCGGCCCCAGGCACGAGATCGACCGGAGTCGAGCCCTGCACACCCTGTATCGGCAGCGAGATGATGATGGGGGAGGCAAGTCCGCTGACCGGGAAGGTGAAGTCGCCGCCGGCGCCCACCGCGGTCTTGATGACCTGCAGGGTGGCCGGCTGAGCTGCGTTGGTGATGCCGCATGCGATCTGATCACCGGGCTGGACGGAAAGCGGTGGTGCGCCGATGGGTGTCGATGTGTTGGATCCAGCATGGATCACCGAGCACGAGAAGCTGCCGGCTATCCACCCCGGAGCCAATGTCTCGTTGAGCGAGTATGACGTGCCCGGGACGAGCCCACTGAACTGAGCCAGAGGATCAGCCTTGGAGACAACATCGCTGGCCGGGGTCGCGCCCGGCGTGAGCGTGATCGTGAAGGGACCCCAGTCCGCAGAGGGATCGAGGCCGGTCACCGATTTTGTGACGTTCAGCGTGGCCGGCTGGGCCGCGTTGCCGGCCGCGCACCCGATGGCTTCGCCGGGCTGAGCGATGAACGTGAACGGCAACGTGGTGCTGCTGCTGATGGATCCATCTGCAGCAGTCAAGGTGCAGGAGATCGACGAACTCCAGCCCGGTGCAGCCTGCTCGCCCAGGGTGTAGCTCTGCCCGGGAACCAGGCCGGTCCAGGTTTGGGCAACCGAGGTGGTGTTGCCGGTTCCCGCAAATGTCTTGGTGCCCGAGGGCGTGCCTGGGGGTGTCAGTGTGAAGTCGAAGCTCCACGGATACGTGGAGTCGACACCGGAAACGGACTTGGTGAGCGACAGGGCTGCGGGCGCTGCAATGTTCGTGAACGTGCATGTCACGGTTTCGCCGGGACCAACGGAGATCGTGGCCTGACGAGCGATGAGATCGGTGGTCGATGCCGCGTTGCTGCAGCGGATCGAATCGAGGGCCCAGCCGGGCGTCGTGCCTTCGACGACCGGGTACGTGGTGCCGTTCACCTCGGTTGCAGTGATGTTGCTGAAGGCCTGCGAGCCGCTGCCGTTGATGGTGAAGTTCGACAACGGTGCCGACGCGGTGAAGCCAAACGCGGCCGGAAGGTTCGGCTGAGCGTCTTTGACGATGACGATCGTGCCCTTCTTGGAGTTGCTGAAGGTGCACACCACTGTCTCGCCGGGGTCGACGTTGACGGTGCCCGATGTCAGAAGTTGCGGGCTGGAGGGCGACGACGCCTTGGTGCTGTTTGCGCCGTCGACGCACTGCAGCGACTTCAGGTCGAACGCCGTGCCGGGGTCTGTCTCGCTGACCGTGTAGCTACCGGGCGTGACGTTGCTGAACTGCTGTTGGCCGGTGTTGCCCGGAGCGACGGTGGTGATGGCGAACGGTGTCGTCGCGCCCGTGCCCGACGACCACGTCTGGTTGAAGGTGAACGTACCTGCGGCAACGCCGGAGTTCTTGACGATCACGATGTTGCCGCGTTGGGTGTTGGCGAACGTGCATGTCACGGTCTCGTCGGCGCTGACAGCGATCGCCGTGATCGGTGAGCCATCGCTGCACGTGGCCGATGTCAGGTTCCAGCCCGCCGGGATGGCGGTCTCCGCGACCGAGTACGTGCCGGGATTGATGAAGCCGCTGTCGCCAGACTGACCGTCTGCCAACGTGAGGTCCGTACCGGCACCACTCCAGCTTCCGTCGAAGGTGAACTGCTGCGGCGAGCCGTCGGGCAGCGTCTGCTTGGTGATGATGATCTTGCCGAGCTTGGTGTTGTTGAACGTGCACGTGACGGTTTGGCCGGCAGCGATGACCACGTTTGGCAGGGAGCGTCCCTGATCACAACTCGACGACGTCAGCGCCCAGCCGACGGGGACCGTCTCGCCGACGGGAAAGGTGCCGGGGGAGACGTCGAGGCCGACGGTTCCGGTGTTCGCACTGGTTGCCACCGAGCTGATCGGCCCGGAGAACGAGAACGTCCCATCGGGCCCGACGGTGTTCTTGACGAGCACCAGGCGGCCTTGCTGATTGTTGGTGAAGGTGCACGAGACGGTGTCTCCGGCCTTCAGCGTGATCGTTGCCGTGGGGTTGGCGATCGACGCCGTCGACTGGTTGGCGCCCGCTGGATCGTCGGTGCAGCTGATGCTGTTCAACAGCCACGCAGGGCTCGTTGCCGGCAGCAGTTCGCTGACGGTGTACGTGCCGGCAGCGATGTCGCCGCTGTTGGTGGTGGCGCCCAGGGCGAGTGAGAAGTCAGCGGGAGCGGTCGTGTTGCCATCCCAGCTCTGTTCGAACGGAAAGGTCTGTGTAGCGCTGCCGGTTCCCGTCTTGTTGACGACGATGCGCGCCTTCTGGTCGTTCGTGTACGTGCACGTCGCGACCTGACCGGCCACTGTCTGCAGGGCGACCTGAGTGCCCGTGACCGTCCCGACGAGGGTGCCGTCGGCAAGCCTGCACTCCACCTTGGTGAGCTGCCATGCAGGCGTGGTGCTGGGCAGCGTCTCGTTGATCGAGACGCTGGTGCCCGGGGCGAACGCGAAATCGGCGGAGGAGCCCAGTTTCAGGGCGGGCACCGTCTGGCCCGTCATCGAGAAGTTGAACGTCTGGTTGGCGTCGCCGGAGCCAGCCTTGACCAGTCGGATGCCGGAGGTGGCGTTGGTGATCGTGCAGTTCGTGTTCGGTTGGCCCGCCGGCTTCAGCTGCGGTGACGGGATGCCGATTCCGGCGAGCGAAGCGCTGGTCGTCGTCGCGGTTCGTAGCTGTGGTGTGACGAGCCCCCCGGAGACGAAGAAGGGATCCCAGAAGGTGCAGGTGATCTGCTTCACCTGCCAGTTGGCGGGCACGGTGACTTCCTGCAGCTGATAGTCGGGCTGAGCGAGGACGTTCGACCACACGTGGGTCTGGGCCGTCTGGATCAACGACGAGATCGACAGGTTGGACGCATCGGTGTCGGCTCCGCCACCGGTGGCTGCGAGGGTGTTGTCGTGGACCGGCTGGGCATCGGTCTGACTGAGTTTGTAGGCGAAGTTCTGGCCGGCGCCGAAACCGGCCGGCTCGGTGACCTTGGCGACCGAGATCGTGCCGCAGTTGTTGAGCACGATCGGATTCGAGAAGTTCAGGATGTCCTTCAACGAAGCCTGGGTGCTGTTGCCGGTGTAGGTGAGCGTCGACCCCGTGGTGAACGTGACGCAGCGATTGTCCGGCATCACGCCCGCAGCCGTGAGGTCGATGGCGAACTCGCCGAAGGTCGACGGGTTGGCCGTTGCCGGACTGAGCTCCGGGTTGGCGCCGCTCGCTGTCTGAACGACGCCAGCCGAGACGACGGTCGCGCCTCCCCACGTTCCTGAACCGAGGGTGTTGGCACAGGCGTCGCCGGCGGTCGGCGTCCAGCGATACAACGTCGCCACCAATCCGCTCGACGGGCCGAAGTTGTAGTCGAGCAGTAGGTCGTCGCAGCGACCGGGGAGCGGACCGTTGAGTGACATCACCACGGATTGGTCGCCGGAGGCACTCGGGGAGCGGGTGTAGTACTGGTAGAGGATGTAGTGAACAGCGCCGTTGACGTTGACCGCCTCGACTGCGGCTCCGCCCGAGCAGATGTCGTTCTTGAAGTTGATCAGGCCCGCCTGCACTGGCCACGGGTTGTCGTCGAGCTTCGACCCGCTCACCAGCGAGTCGGCATCTTGCACGCCGCAGGACTGGGTGATCGACGGACCGTCGATCTGGTAGGTCTGCGCCACGACACCGGCAGAGACCACGCCTGGGCTGACGACATAGCCGCCGGGCAACGTTCCGTCTTGGATGTCGTTCCAGTCGAACCCGGCTGCGTTGGCCTTGTCGCCGTCGATCTCCATCCGGGTCGTCAATGTGCCCAGGGTGACCGCCTGGGCAATGTTGGGTGTGACCAGCCCGATTGCCGACAGTGCCATTGCAACTGCCGTCACCACGATCAGCCATGTCCGACCATCGCTCCGCCGTGCGCCGTTCGTATTCACCTGTGTGCTCCTGTGCCGTAAAGTGGTTCCGCCGAGAAACTCACTACAACGTAGGCCGTCACTCCTCGTAGTCAAATGGGTCATTTGATTCATTTGCGTCTCGTAGGTTGCCTGCTCAGGGGGTTGCGAAGTGGTGTGATGCCCACGTTCGGTGAACCCTCAAGTCTCAAGTCAGACTTGAGCCTCGCCCCGTCTTGTGTCGTTCTTGACGATGGTAGGGCGAGCTGCCAGTAACTCGCCGCGGCGTACGAATCGCAGTCTCGAGAAGCCCTAAGACCGCCGTCACTGGCTCGCCTTGACGCGCTTGGTTCCTCGCCCGGCTGACAGGTCCTATTCAGGCAGCGGCGGCTGTGGACCGGAAGCCGTTCCAGGTCGTCGTGGAATCGACGTCGACGACGATCGAGGCGACACCGGCACGGATTCGGGAGAGTGATCCACTGCCGCGAGCGATGATCCCGGATTTGTCGGACGGACGCGGCGAATCGCTGTCGTCGATCGTGACGCACGCTCTGCCGGGTAGCCGCGGGTTGACGGCAGCGAGAACGGGTGCTTGCACGTCGACGGTCGAACAGCCGGCTGTCCACTCGCCCGGCAGCGCGATCGGGCCCGCAACGCTGTCGAGGCCGAGCCAGCATTGGCTGTCAAAGTCGAGCAGCGAGGCATCACGTTCGGGTTGCGCGATCGACGGACGCTTGGTCGGTCTGGCAGCGACCTTCCCTTCGGGGTCATGGCGAAATCGATCTGTCTGATGCGTGATGACGCCATCGTCGGTCCAGACGATTTCCTCCTCGTTGCGCACCGCGATGAGTACCCGGTGGTGCAGCCTCCAGGTCTTCGGGGTCGAGGCTGCATCGACCACGTAGCCAAGGAGTTGCTCGGGATAGAGGACCGCAATCAGCGCAAGGGCGCTCCCCGCGAGCGCATACACAGGAAGGTCGCGCACTCCTTCCGGCGGACGACTGACGTCGATGACGACGGCGCGCCCAGCGCGCAGCCGCCACGAGCCGTCCTTGCGCGACAGCATCGATGCGTTGGGGTCGCGGCGCAGAGCAGCGACCTTGGCAGCGCGCAGCGACGTGGTGGTCCAGTAGTAGCCGCCAAAGTTGACCCCTGCCTGCAACGTGACCACGGGACTCGACTTTCCGCGTACAACAAACGCCTGAAAGTTGCTCATCAGGCGCGGAACTGCTTGATGACGATCGTTGCCGGGTCCAATCCGAGTCGGTGGTAGAGGTTGACGGCGAACCGCTTGCCGGTGCGCTGCATCGACGCCTTCATCACTCGCTCGACGGCGCCTGCAGAGAGTCGCGGCAGTGGAAGCTCGACCGTCAGGGCGATGTCAACCTTCAACTCGGTCTCGTCGCCGCGTTGGGTCAGTTCGTAGGTGCCGTCGGCTCCGGCGCGTTCACGCTCGCCATGAGCCGTCTCGTGGTTGAAGCGGATGAGCCGCGGTTCGATGAACTCCATTCGCTCGGTGAACGTCGGGGCGACGCTGACACCGAGTGCCTCGATGCCCGTCAACTGCCATCGCCACAGATCACCTTCGACGACGATGGAGCGCACCAGGGGAGTGAGGGCGGTCAGGGAAGCGGGATCGGAGATCTGCTTCCAGATCAGATCTGCGGAGACCGGAACGGTGGATGCGGAGATGTTCCGGGCGGTGAAGGATGCCATGGCCTTGGGCGTACCCCAATCTCTCATCGGTCACCCATCGGTCAACGAAACACGAGCGGGAGAGCGACGAACATCAATACCGACCATGTCACGTGCGTGAGAGCAGGCGCTAGGACGCCGCCGGTTGCCCTGCGCTGCAGACTGACCACCACACCCAGCAGAACGGCGGCGAACACGAGCATGAGATTGCCGGTCGCCATCGTGATCGCTGCGTAGATCAGCACGGACGCTGGCAGCCGAGTCCGCTCCGGCAGTGCCGGCTGGACGGCGCCGCGGAAGAACACTTCCTCGGCGATTCCGTTGGCGACGGTGAGCAGAAGAACGATCGGCCACGAACCCTCGCTGGCGTAGTCGAGGACACTTTCGACCCGATTGCTCAGCGCAGGGATGTGTCTCACGACGAAGGCTCCGACGACGAACACCGCGGCGAGCGCGGCGCCGGCGATGATCGCGTTGAGGACCGGCCGCCGACGTTGGCCGTCGTGCGTCTCCCAGCCGAGGGGCACCGGACCAGAGAGCAGCCCTCCGACAAACCACACGATGCCGAGCGCGAGCGTGCTGATGTAGAACGCCCCGCTACCAGGGTCGGTCCGCAACCCCCAAGCAAGCCCCGCGACGCCGATCACCCCGAATGCGATGACGACGAATCGCCGGCGAATGTTGGGCTCCTCGACAACCGGTGTGCCCATCGAGCCAGGCTACCGACGGCCTGTCGCGAGCCGGATGACAGCAGCTCCGGTGATCGTCGTGTTCGACGCGACGGAGGTCCTGGTCGACTCGGCCCTCGCTCTCCTTGCATCGGGTTGGCGAGCTTCCGGAGCTATCGACGTCGGCTCGAGCAAGCCGCAATGACCGACGCATGTACGGCGCCACGTTGAACGCTCAGCATGCCCTTCGGAGACGTGTGTAGCTGGGGTTCAATTCCCCTCAGCTCCGGCATTCGTAGAGGTTGTTCGAGGCTGTCATACGTCGTATTCTCCTTGTATGACGATGTTGAGCTTCCGAGTCGACGACAGCGAGGCCGAACATGCCCAACAATGGGCCGATCGCCTCGGAGTCGACAAGTCCGAACTCTTGCGCGAAGCACTCCACCGCCATCTCGTGCGCCTCGCGTCCGAGGTCGACGCCGACCGTTGGGTCCAGACACCAGCTAGCGACGACGAGCTGTCGTTGGCGTCGATCGCCGACTGGGGTCCGGCCGAGGACTGGTCGGACTGGTCCGATGCAGCGCGGTGAGATCTGGTTCGCCGCAACTCCGGGCGGGGATCGCCCTGTGCTGGTGCTGACCCGCGACCCGGTCGCCGACCGAATCGGTTCGGTCGTCGTGGCTGGACTCACTCGAACCCAACGGGGCCTCGTGTCCGAGCTTGTGCTCAGCGCACACAGGGACGGGGTGCCCAGTGATTGTGTGGTGAACTTCGACAACATTCACACGGTCCGCCGGGAAGTCTTCCGACGGCCCATCGCCAAGCTCTCGCCTCAGCGACTCGTGGAGGCATGCCAATGCCTGCGCGATGCAACCGGCTGCTGACAAGTTGAGCGATGGCAACGCGACTGTGCTGGTACGTCGGCGCGTTCAGGTGCGTTCCGGCGGCCAATAGGCTCGTTGGTCGATGACGGATGCACCGCTCGATGCGAAGGTCGTGGCCCGGATCCTGCGACGCGCCGGTGATCTCGAGGGCGCCGGCGAGGTGTACGACGAGGCGGGCACGATCGCCGAAGCCTCGTTGATCGCTGCGGCCGAGGAGGTCGGACTGTCGGTCGATGCCGTGCGCCGTTCGATCGCCGTCGAACGGCTCGGGCCGCTGCCCGTGGCGCGCCCCGGCGACCGGATCGTGGGGCCGTCGCAGGTGTACGCCGACGGCGAGGTCGATGCGTCGGCGGACGAGGCGTTGGCCAGGATCGATTCATGGCTTGTCGACGGCCATCACCTTCGCCGCGACACGCTGCGCTCCGGACACGGGGAGTGGAGCAAACGCTCTGGCCTCGTCAGCGTGACCGTACGGACCATTCGCCACTCGACCGGCGAGGGCAAACTCGGCGACTTCGAACGAGTCAACGCTGCGGCGCGCGAGACAGGAAGCGGCTCATCGGTGGTGCGCATCACGATCGACCGAGCGAACAATCGACGAGTGGCGGGCGGCGGAGGCACCGTCGTCGCCATTGGCGGGATGACGGGAGTCGCCGTCGCGGCGGTGACCGCGTCGCCGGTCGTGCTGGTGGCGATGCCGGTTGCGATCGTGGCAGGCGTGGGTGTGGCGTTGACCGGCCGGAAGCGAGCCCGCGATGCCGAGCGCGAGATCCGGCGGCTGCTCGATGCCGTCGGCGCCGGTGTTGATCCGACGCGCCTGAGCGTCGACGTCGTACGCCGGGCGACCGGCAGGGCGACTGCGGTCGGCTCCAATGCACTGCGCGCAGTCGGTCGGATTGCACCACCACCCCCACCCCCCCCCCCCCCACCCCCCCCCACAACAGCGCCCCCCCCGCGGGGGGTTGCCAAACGGGGGGGGAAACCCCAAACCGGAGAGC
>JANPOJ010000015.1:0-25847 GCA_031427935.1 Ilumatobacteraceae bacterium
GGCCTTCACGTTGGTCGCCCGGCAGTACCACGAGCGGGTGTTCGAGTTCGACGGCGGTGTGTTCCTTCACGGCAACGTCGTCGCCCCGTTCATCTGGTCGCTGCTGATCGGCAGTGCGTTCGGTGTGGCGATCGCCGCCGCCGTCGGCGCGACGGACCTCGTGCGGCACGGCCAGTGGCGAACGCTCGTGACATCTCGCCTGGCGCTGCCCGCCGTCGTCGCGACGGGCTACTTCGTTCGAGTCATCACGCTGCTGACCGTGTTGCCCGAGCGTACCGACGACGGCGACCCGCTCTTCTACCACACCACCGCAAACGTGTTGGCCCGCGGGCGGGGGTTCCTCGAGCCGTTGCGCTGGCGAGACCTCGAGATCCACCGGCCCAGCGCATTCCACGGCCCGCTGTACCCCGTCGTGCTGTCGATCAGTTCCCGTTTCGGCGGTACGAGCTACTTCGACCACAAGATGATGTCGATCGTGATCGGGACCGCGGTCGTGTTGGCGGCCGGCGTGCTCGGCAAGCGCCTCGGCGGTCCCTTCGTCGGTCTCGCGGCAGCGGCGTTCGCGGCCTTGTACCCGAACCTGTGGCAGATCGACGGCCTGCTGTACCCGGAAGGGCTGATGGCGCTGCTGGTGACCATCACCATGATCCTCGCCTATCGCTGGCGTGATCGACCACGCCTCGCCACGGCGGCCCTGCTCGGTGCGGTGATGGCCTTGGCGGCTCTCGCCCGTGGCGAAGGCATCTTGCTGGTTCCGCTGCTGGCCGTCCCATGGATCATGCTCACGCGCTCACTGCCGCGAGTGGTGCGCGTGCGACATCTGCTCGTCACCGTCGCCGCATGCGTTGCCGTGCTCGCTCCCTGGATGATCCGCAACACGACGACGTTCGAGAACTTCGTGCCGCTCTCGACGAACGGCAACGAAGTGATGGTGTACGCCAACTGCGCGACGGTGTACAACGGGCCGTTCGTCGGTTACTGGGATTTTCAGTGTCAGCAGAAGGTCCGAGAAGCGCAGGGCGAACCTCCCGGCGACGAGTCACAGGTCGCCCTCTACTGGCGTTCGCTCGGTTTCGACTACGCACGCGAGCACACCGGCGAACTGCCGCGCGTCGTCACCTTGCGCGTCCTGCGTCAATGGGAGCTGTTCCATCCACTGCAGAACGTCGACTTGGGTGGCATCGAGGGTCGCAACCACGACGCCAGCACGATGGGCCTGATGATGTTCTACAGCCTCGCGTCCCTCTCGGTCGTCGGTGCTGTCTCGATGCGTCGGCGTCGCATTCCCCTGTTGCCGTTGGGCGTGCAGTTCCTCAGTGTCACCATCACCTCGGCGTACACCTACGGCAGCGTTCGGTTCCGCGCCCCTGCCGAGCCGGCGTTGTGCGTGCTCGGCGCCGTCGGCCTCGTACCGGTCGTCGCCCTGGCCCGACGCTGGCTCGCGCGAGGTTCCGATCAAGAGTCCGATGCAGCGGAGGCCGATGCAGCTGAGCCCGCTGGTGCGCCGTTCGTGTTCGGCGGATCCGGTGGGCTGCGACCACGGCTCGCCGGTGCCTGGCAGCGCGGCAGTCTGGCGACGTGGGGGGCGATCGGTTCGGTCCTTGCCTTGGTCGCCTTGCCACTTCGTGGCCTGTACCACACCACCGGCGGCACCATGGAAGAAGCCTTCATGATGGTCTTCCCCGAGCGCATGCTGAAAGGCGATCTACCCAACCGCGACTTCTTGCACCTCTACGGCCCCGGGGCGCTGCAGGTGTTGGCGGGCTGGTACAAGATCGTCGGCATTTCGCTGGAGTCGGAGCGCACGTTCGGTCTCATCCAACACCTGGCGATCATCTTCGCCCTGTTCACGCTGGCTCGCCCGTGGGGTCGGCTTGCCGCGGCGGCGGTGGCCGGGCTGGCCGTGTTCTACGTGTTGACCCCGATCGGGTTGACGGCGATGGCGTGGAACGGTGGGCTCGCGCTCTGCCTGTGGAGCATCGTGTTCGCACTCCGTACCCGAACCGTGGCCAACCCGCACCACTCGTTGATCGCCGCCGGACTCCTGGCCGGGCTGGCGTTGACCTACCGACCGGACCTCGCCCTGGCGCTCGCGATCGTCTACGGCTGGTGCCTGTGGCGAAACCCGCGGTGGCGGACCGTGGTGGTCGCTGCCTTCGTCGGCCTGGTTCCGATGTGGGTGCACGTCGCCCTGGTCGGCCCGGGCGTTGCCTTCCGCGGCATGGTGATCGACCCTGTGTTCAAGCTGCGCGCCGGGCGCGAACTTCCTCGCCCGCCGTCCTGGACACATCTCGACGGATCGCTGCAGGCCATTGCCGAGCTCATCCCACCGTGGTGGAAGCTCCCAGCGCTCTCGGCGGACAAGGCCCTCTTCTTGTGGTTCTTCGCCATGCTCGCCGCCCCGGTGATCCTGCTGTGGGTGTCGATCCGGCTGTGGCGCCGGTCGGCCACGCCGCGAGCCGCGACGTTGCTGTGCGGGGCACTGTTCAGCCTCGGCATCGCCCCGCAGGCGCTGCAGCGACCCGACTCGACGCACCTCAGCTGGGTCACCTGCATCTCGTTCCCGCTGCTGGTCCTCGCCCTCGCCGAGCACATCCGCACCCGCCATCCGCGCACCACCGAGCGCCAGCGGGTGATGGCCGGGCTCGGCGCGGCGGTTGCGCTCACCTTGGTCGTCGCTCCGCTGTTCACGTTCCGCTACTACCTCTTGCACACCAGGGTCAGCGCCGGCAACGTGCAGACACCGTTCCCCGTCTCGCGTCACGGCCGCCGCTTCTACCTCGGCGACTTCGGGCCGTACCTGGCCAGCCGCGATGTGATCGCCGATCTCGACAAGCTCTCCAAGCCCGGTGAGCGTCTGCTGGTGGGGCCGAGCGACCTGCGTCGCACCTGGTACAGCGACGCCTTCTTCTACTACCTGTTCCCCGAGCTCACGCCGGCCACCTACTTCATCGAGATGGATCCAGGGTTGGCCAATGCCCCCGGGTCGCGGCTGGCGTCGGAGGTTGCGTCATCGGATTGGGTGATCTTGACCGGTTTTTGGGATGGTTGGCGAGAGCCGAACAGCTCGATGGACTTCGGATCGGATGTGCCCAACCAGGTGCTGCACAAGAACTTTTGCGAGGTCAACAGCTACCAGAACGGTCTCGTGCGACTGTTCCACCGGTGCACGACGTGAGCCTCGCTCGGCGAGTGCGGTCGTTCCATCGGCGCCGCATCGCGATCCCGGTCGATCGCAACTCGCTGGTCCTCGATGTCGGCAGCGGCGACAAGCCGCACTGGCGCGCCGACGTGCTGCTCGATCGCTTTCCCGGCGACGAGCACGGCGGCCAGCGGTCCGGCGCGTCGGGCGCGAGGGTGGATCGCCCGCTGTTCGACGCCGATGCGGCCGACATGCCGTTCGCCGACCAAGTGTTCGACTACGCCATCTGCTCACACGTGCTCGAGCACGTCGAGCATCCCGACGCTGTCGTGGCCGAGCTGACCCGGGTGGCGAAGGCCGGGTACATCGAAGTTCCCGAGGCAGCCAGCGCCAAGATCGTCGACTTCCCCAGCCATCTGTGGTGGGTCACCCTGGAGGACGGTGTCGTGGTGTTCACCGCCAAGGATTTCGCCTACTTCGATCCCGACATCGACCGCTACCTCACCGCCAGCGGCATGCGCCAGCCTCTGGCCGATCTGCTCGACAAGCATCTCGACCACCGCGTGATCGAACTGCCGTGGACGGGCAGCGTCGCGTGTCGGGTCGCCGGTGCTCCCTCGGCGGCGTTGCTGGCTGCAGCACGCGAGGCCGATGCCCATCATCGCAACAGCGAGACCATGGTCAGCCGTGTGTTGACGACCGTGCTGACGGTGCCACTGCGCCGACGCAAGCACTGCGGCCCGATCCGCCTCGACGACATCGTGCGTGCCGATCTTCGCACCGGCCGCGGCGAGGACCTCACTCACAAGATCTACGGCCCGTACTGACGCGTCAGCCTCATCTGCACCGGGCTTCGGCGTCCCGGAGTAGCCCATCAACCCCGCTGCCATGTGGATCGGCGGAGGCGAATCGTGTCGAACTGTGAGTCCGATCGCCCGCGTGATCGCAAACCTCGACTCACACCCCTTGCAATCGTGCCCAGACCGAAAGCCGATCTGGGCGCCGCGCTCGCCCAGTCCCCAGGTGTTTCCTTCGACACTGGAACCCAGATCGCCGGGTGACCGGCAATCCCGACGGGCAATCGCAGCGACGTACCGGGGCCAACCTGACCTGTGCCGCACTGCGATGCGTCAGCGCCGTTTGAAGCGGTCGGCGACACCCCATCGGGTGACGAGCAGCATCGACTCGGCGATGATCCGGCCCGACATCTTCGAGGTGCCGAACTGGCGGTCGCGGAAGGTGATCGGCGTCTCGACGATCTTCGACCCGTTGGCGATCAGCTTGCGAGCCAGTTCGGTCAGGAAGGCGTAGCCCTCCGCAGTAGTCGACGCCGGATCGATGGCCCGCAGCGCGTTCGCCCGATAGGCACGGAAGCCCGACGTGCAGTCGCGCACCGGCAGCCGCAAGATCGCGGCGGTGTAGCGGTTGCCCCATCGCGACAGCAGCCGGCGGCGCAGCGGCCAGTCAACCGTCGCGCCACCTGGAACGTAACGCGACCCGATCACCGCATCGGCGTTGCCCGACAGCAGCTGCAGCATGGTTGGAATCACCGCAGGATCGTGCGAGAAGTCCGCGTCCATCGAGATGATCGTTTCGTAGTCCTCGTCGAACGCCGTCGTGAAGCCGTGGCGATATGCGGCTCCGAGCCCCTGCTTCCCGGCGCGGATCGACACCTTGATGCGGCCCAGCTCAGCTGCTACTTCTTCGGCGAGCGCGGCCGTGCCATCGGGACTGTTGTCGTCGACCACCAGTACGTCGGCATCGGGCACCGCCGCACGGACGGCGCGCAGGAACGCCACGATGTTCTCCGCCTCGTTGTAGGTCGGCAACACGACGACGGCACGCACGGGCTGCGAGCGTAGTCGCCGAGCCCCGGCGAGCACCCGTCGCCTCTCCGCCTCCGTCCCCTGAGCACAACCTGGCCGACGCAGCTAACCTGACCGGCTCGCATGGCCCCGGACTCACGTCACCTCCGTCTCGGCAGGATCGTCGGCCCGTTCGCCGAGCACCTGCTGACCGCCGACCTGCCCGACCTGCCATCCGGGCGACGCGACGACGTGGTGCAGTTCATCGAACGGCGAGTGGTCACGGTGCCCAGCTTCACCCGCTTCGGCATCACGGTGATGGGACTGCTGTACCGGGCATTGCTGACCGTCTCGATCGGCCGCCTCGTCGTGCGTTTCCTCGTTGCCAGGCCATTGCCGTTGCTCGGTGAATACCCGCGACTGATCCGCTCGCTCGGCTACGCCTACATCTGGGAGCGCTGGCCCGACACCAGTCCCAGTGGAGCGACGCGATGATCTCCACCGCGGCGACCGAGCAACTCGACGCGGAGGTGCTGGTGGTCGGTTCCGGCGCAGGCGGTGCCACAACCGCCGCTGTGTTGGCCGAGGCCGGCTTCGACGTGCTGATCGTCGAGGAAGGTGAATGGATCGATCAGGGCGAGGTCGTGCCGTTCTCACTCGAGCAGATGGATCGTCAGTATCGGTCCGGCGGTGTCACGGTCGCGCTCGGGCTGCCCTCGATCGCTTACACCGAGGGTCGCTGCGCCGGTGGCGGCACGGAGATCAACAGCGGCCTGTACCGCCGCCCACCCGACGAGGTGTTGCAGCGGTGGGCCGCGGACTACCGCATCGCCGATCTCGATCACGACGAGATCGCCACGATCGCCAACGAGGTCGAGCAGGCGCTGAACGTGACGACCGTGCCAGGTCCACCGAGCGCGCCGAGCGATGTGTTGCGGCGCGGCGCCGAGCGACTCGGGTGGCAGCACAGTGAGATCCCGCGGTGGATGAAGTACCCCGGCGGCGACGCGGCCAGTGGCATTCGTCAGAGCATGACCCGCACCTATCTGCCGAGGGCCGTGGCCTCCGGGGCGCGGCTGGTCACCGGTTGCCGCATCGACACGCTGGTGATGTCGGGTGGCGGCGCCCGCCGGGCGACCACGACGTTGCCCGGTGGGCACCGCGGCAGCATCACGTTCCGGCATGTCTTCGTGTGCGGTGGGGCCATCCAATCGCCCGCGCTGTTGCAACGTTCGCACATCGCCGGCCACATCGGTCGTTCGCTGGCGGTGCACCCGACGGTGAAGCTCGCTGCTCGGTTCGCCGACGAGCTCAACGTGCCCGACGACGTGCCCGTGCATCAGGTCAAGGAGTTCGCTCCCGATCTGTCGTTCGGTGGCTCGGCCAGTCAGCCCGGGCTGGTGGCGCTGGCGTTGAGCGATCAATGGTCGACGTTCTCGCGCGCGGTCACCGACTGGCGGCGGATCAGCATCTACTACGCCGCGATCACCAGCGAGGGCCGAGGCCGGGTGTGTGCCGTCCGCGGGCTGCGCGACCCGATCGTGACCTACGGGTTGACGCGGCGCGACCGTGCGCTGCTCGGCAGCGGGCTGACCCGCCTGGCATTGCTGATGCTCGAGGCCGGTGCCGACGAGGTGTACCCCTCGTATCGCGGCGCACCGCTGGTGCGCACCCGTGCCGACCTGGCCGCGATGTCGTCGACGTTCTCGGCGGCGCGTGCCAGCGTGATGACGGTCCACCTGTGTTCGACCGTGCCGATGGGTGAAGACGTCGCCAAGTGCGGCGCCAACTCCTTCGGACGGGTGCACGGGACCACCAACGTCTGGGTCAACGACGCCTCGCTGCTGCCGACTGCTCCCGGCGTGAATCCACAGGGAACGGTGATGGCCTTGGCGATCCGCAATGCCCGACGGTTTTCAGCGACGGAGCGCCCTCATGGCTGAGCGCTTCGCGGCTCCAGCGGTCACGGCCGTGACCGGAGCCTCCGGCTGGCTGGGACGGGCATTGGTGCACCGCCTGTTGGCCGATCCGGCGCGTCGACGGCTGCGGCTGCTGGCGCACACCACCGCCGAGGCCCGAACTCTCAGCGCCCTCGGCGATGTCGAGGTCGTGATCGGTGACATCGGTAAGCCCGACACCGCCGCCCGCCTGCTGTACGGAACGGGCCGCGATGTCGACCTGATCCACACTGCCGGAATCATCCACCCGAGAACCACTCGTGAGTTCTTCGAGATCAACACCCTGGGCGCGCGAAACGTCGCCGAAGCCGCGCTCGACCACGGTGTGCGACGCATGGTCCACGTCTCGTCGAACAGCCCGTTCGGCACCAATCCGCACCCTGGCGACACGTTTCGGGCGATCGAGCCGTACCACCCGTACTACGGCTATGGACGGTCGAAGATGCAGGGCGAGTTGGCCGTCTTCGAGGCGATCGCACGCGGCCTCGACGCGACGATCGTGCGGCCCCCTTGGTTCTACGGTCCGTTCCAACCGGCGCGCCAGACGATGTTCTTCAGGCTGGTGCGAGCCGGCAGGTTCCCTGTCGTCGGCGATGGCCAGCAGCGACGGTCGATGGTGTACATCGACAACTTGGTCGACGGCATCGTCGCCGCCGAGCTGACACCGACGGCGCAGGCGCAGGCGTACTGGGTGGCCGACGAGACGGCCTACACCGTCAACGAGATCGTCGCCACGGTCGGCCGCGCACTGACCGACGAAGGGTTCAGCGTGAAGCCGCCGTCCACGCGACTACCAGCCATCGCAGGTCGCATCGCCGAGCTGGGTGACCGCATCGTGCAGGGTCTCGGGCGATACCAGCAACAACTTCACGTGCTGGGCGAGATGAACCACACCATCGCCTGCGACATCTCCGTCACCCGCCGCGAACTCGGCTACGAGCCACGCGTCAGCTTGTACGAAGGAATGCGCACGAGCATCCGATGGTGTGTCGAGCAAGGCATCGAGCTGTGACAATCAGCCTGGTCACCGGGGGCACTGGGTACTTCGGGTCGCTGCTGGTCCGGCGGCTCGCTGCGGACGGGCACCACGTCCGCGTGCTCGACCTGAACGACTCCGACGATCGACCGGCAGGTGTGGAGCTGATCCAGGGTGACATCCGCGATCGTGCCGTCGTCGCTCGTGCGGTCGAGGGCTGTGACTTGGTGTTCAACAACGTCGCCCAGGTCCCGTTGGCGAAGGACGCGGAGCTGCTCCGCACCGTCAACGTCGACGGCACGAGGCTGCTGCTCGACGCAGCGCTGCACGCAGGGGTCGGCAAGGTCGTGCACACCTCGTCGAGCGCGATCTTCGGCGTGCCGGCGAGCAATCCCGTGCTGCCGACAACGGCGGCATCGCCGGTCGAGGCCTACGGTCGCGCCAAGGTGGCGGCGGAGTCTGCATGCCTCGAGGCCGTGGCCAACGGTCTCGATGTGACTATCATCCGCCCGCGCACGATCCTGGGCCATGGTCGCCTCGGGATCTTCGGGATCCTCTTCGAATGGGTCGCGGACGGCGCCGACATCTTCGTGCTCGGGTCTGGCAACAACCGGTACCAGTTCATCCACGCCGACGACCTCGTCGAGGTCTGCGTGCTGGCCGCTGGTGCGCCGGGCGCGACCGTGTTCAATGCCGGCACCGACCGCTTCGGCACGATGCGCGAGTCGCTCGAATCGCTGTGCATCCACGCGGGCACGGGTTCGCGAGTCCGATCGCTACCGGCCATGCCTGCTGCGATGTTGATGAAGGTAGCCGCCGTCGCGCACCTCGCCCCGTTCGCGCCGTATCACTGGTTGATGTACTCGAAGTCGCTGTGGTTCGACATCGATCATGTGCGCGATGCACTCGGGTGGCAGCCGAAGTGGTCGAACGAGGAGATGCTCGCCGACAGCTACGAATGGTTCTTGCGGAACCGGGCCGACACTGCCCAGGCCGGCCGGTCGCACCACCGCACGATCGCCAAGCAGGGCGCGTTGCGAGCGCTGAAGGTCGCTACCCGGCTGCTGCCGCGCTAGCGACGCGAGCGTCGCAACACCTGTCCGTGTAGCGCGGCAAGAATCCCCTGCGCCGACGCGTCCCACGTCAACGACTGGGCGCGGGTCAATGCTGCGGAGGCGAGCGAGCAACGTCGCTCGTCGTCCAGCAACACGTCGGCGATCGTCTCTCCGAGTCGCTCGAGCGGAGCCAACACTCCGGTCACCCCGTCGACAACGCTGCTGCGATGGCCGCTGACATCGGTGGCCACCGCCGGGGTTCCACATGCCGCCGCCTCGGTGATGGTCAGGCCCCAACCTTCCGCCAACGACGCACTGCTGACCAGCCACGCCCGTTGGTAGTGCGAGATCAGGTCGGCGTGGCTGAGGCGGCCGGCGAAGGTGATCCACTCACCCGCGTCATGCGCGGCGACCCGTGCCTCGAGTGCCTGTAGCAGCGGTCCGTCGCCGACGATCACCAACTCCAGGTTCGGCACCCGCCTGCGTGCGATCACGGCTGCCTCGATCAGTTCGTCCTGGCGCTTCACGGGCGCCAGGCGCCCGACGCACACCACGAGAGGAACAGCGCTGCGCTGACCGCCGGGCCGGAACATCGGGTCGACGCCGTTGTTGACCGCCACGACACGATCGGCGCGGAACCCGAGGCCGAGGAGGTCGTCGCGCGTGGCCTCCGACGGCGTCAACGTCACCGTCCGCCGGTAGAACGGCGGCGCGAACCGAGCCTCCATGGCGCGGCCGATGCCGGCGAGCGGCTTGGGCAGCAGCTGGTCCCACATCGGGCCGTGCACGTGGTGGAGGAAGGTGATGTGCGGCTTTCGGCACCACACCGGGCTCATCCACGGCACGCCGTTCCAGACCTCGACCAGCGCGTCGTAGGGACCCATCCGCCGCACCCACTCGCTGGCCACGGCGCGTGGAAAGACGGAGTAGCGGCTGCCGCGCCGAACGACGCGATAGCCGTTGCGCGACGCTGTGGGCGGCTGGCCAACGGCCGCGGAGGTGCGGTGGGTGATGTCCAGCCCAGCCGCCGCCCACCGTCGCATGAACTCGTCGGCATGCACCTCCGAGCCGCCTGCATCAGGGTCATCGAGGTCGCGCCAAGCGAGCACATGCACGCGGCGAACACCGACAGACATCATCTCGTCGGCCAGCTGCTCGATGGTCGGAACTCCGGCGTCAACCAAGGGGCAGGCGTCTCCACACGGGGCCGGGCAGGTGTCGCAGCACGCTGAAGACGTACCGCAGCAGGGGCGGCGCCCACACCACGCGCCTGCGTGCCCGCAGTGCTCGCACCGTCACGTCGGCCACCTTCTCCGGCGTCGTCGAGAACGGCGCGGCCTTCTTCCCGGTCGTCATCTTGGTGTGGACGAAGCCGGGCCGAACGATCAACATGTGCACGCCATCGTCGGCCAATGCGTCGCCGAATCCCTGGGCAAAGCCGTCGATCCCGGCCTTCGTGCCGCCGTACACCGGGTTGGCCCGGCGAACGCGTTCTCCGGCAATGCTGCTCAACATCACGATCGACCCATGGCCCTGCTGTCGCATCTGATTGGCGATCGCAACGGTGCTCGACACGACACCGGTGAAGTTCACCTGGGCGATCTCCGCCGCCGCGACAGGATCGGTCGTGGTGACGGCGCTGTCGCCCAACAGCGCGAACGCCATGATCGCCACGTCGATGTCGCCGTACGCCTCCGACAGCGAGCGAGCCAGCCCAGCGTGAGTTCCGGTAGCTGTCGCATCGAAGTGCACCACGTCGACGGCAAGTGAATGATGTCGCAGGCCCGCGGCGGCGCGCTCGCCACGCTCGATGTCGCGACAAGCCAGCACTACCGTACGCGTCGTCGGGCCGATCAACTGGCGGGTGATGGCCAGCCCGATCTCGCTGGTTCCACCCAACAGCACGATCGTCTGCGGTTGGCCGAGTGCATTCTCCATGGGGCTCCTGTGTCGCTTCGAGTTCAAGTGCGGCTGCGGTCAGATCAGTCCGAGGCGGCGGCCGAGGTCGCTCTGGAAGACATGGTGGGGATCGACGCCGTCGCGGATCGCCTTCCACTCGTCGAGACGCGGGTAGCCGCGCCGAACCGCGTCGGGTGTCATGTGCGCGTCCTTGGCAAAGTAGTGGCGCCCGCCCGCATCCAGCACCACACGGTCGAGGCCGTGCAGCAGGTCACCGAGACCGCGAGACGCAGCGGGCACGTCGAGCGCCAACGTCCAACCCGCCTGGGGAAAGCTCAACGGCGCCGGGTTGGCGGCACCGAACCGCTTGAGCACGGCGAGGAAGCTGGCGGCGCCACTGGCCGACAGTCGTTCGACGACCGTGCGCATCGCGTCCTCCTGCCCGAACGGCACGACGAACTGGTACTGCACCATCCCGCGCTTTCCGTAGAGGCGGTTCCACGACCCGACCAGATCGAGTGGGTGGAAGAAGGCGCCGATCCCCTGGATCTCGCAGACACGTTGCCTCGGCGCCTTGCGGAACCAGAACTCGTTGAACGCGGCGATCGACGCGTGGTTGAGCACGCCCATCGGGGGAACCAGCGGAGGAACAGCGATCAGTTGATGCGGGCCGTAGGCGAACGGAGCGACCGCTTGCTTGGCATCGAGGTCGACGAGGCGGGCATGCTCGCCCCGGCTCAACACACTGCGGCCGAGGTGGCGACCCTTGGCGACGAGGTCGATCCAGGCAACGCTGTACCGCACATCGTCGTCACCTTCGCTCATCGTCGCGAAGAGTGCATCGACATCGGCGACGCGTGAGGTGTCGACTCGCATGCGACTGGTCTCGATCGGTAGCAAGCGGATGGTCGCATCGAGCATCACGCCGGTCAGCCCCATGCCTCCGATGGTCGCCCAGAACAGTTCCGGATGGCGCTCTGGGCCGACCACGACGGTAGAACCGTCGGCCAACATCATCGTCACAGACTCGATGTGGTTGCCGATCGAGCCGTCGACGTGGTGGTTCTTGCCGTGGATGTCGCTGGCGATCGCCCCGCCGATTGTCACGAACCGCGTACCAGGGGTCACCGGCACGAAGAAGCCACGCGGCACGATGACCTTCAGCAACTCGTCGATGCTGACACCCGCTCCGACGGTCGCAGTGCCCCCGGTCTCGTCCAACAGCACATCGCCGGCGCCGGCGGAGAGTCGCAGCACCACGCCGCCGCCGTTCTGAGCTGCATCGCCGTAGCTCCGGCCGAGACCCCGGGCGAGCGCCCCGCGGTGGCCGGCCTCCTTCAGCGCCGCGACCAGCGTGGTCGCGTCGACGGTCACTTCGTCGGCCACGGTCGGGTTGGTGCGCCCCCAGCCCCAGAGATGGGCGCGGGAAGGGGTTGACACGCTGCGAGATTCTATCCCTCGGTAGTGGCACGGTGGTCGGTGAACCGCTCCACCGGGGTCTTTCCGCTGTCGACGTCGTCGTACGTCCAGTCTGGTTGCTTGTCACCGAACGTCGAGTCGTTCGTCGCCCCGTGGTCGTCGATATCGACGAGTTGGGCAACGAGATGCACGTCCACGGGGGACACGTCTGGCTCGAATCTCGACTCGATCTCGCCACCGAACGCTGCCAGCAGGCTGCCGATGACTGCCTGCTGCTGTGACGCCAGGCTGCATCGGGCACCATCGGCGACGGTGCCCAGCCGCTCCTTGATCACGATCAGATCCTCGGCAGCAGCGTCGCCGTTGGCGGCACCGGTCAACAGCCGGGCGATCTCGGCACCGTCCTGCTTGCACGGAGTGCACTGGCCGCACGACTCAATCGCCAGGAACCGGGCGACGCCGGCCGCAACGCTGACCGCATGCACATCGTCGGCGATCACGATGAAGCCGGCCGACCCCAATCCACTGCCGGCGGCGGCCATCGCCTCGTAGCTGAGCTCGGTGTCGATCTGGTCCGGTGTCAACACGGCGCTCGAGACCCCGACCAGAACGGCTTGCAGCCGTCGCTCGGCCACCAACCCGCCCGCTCGGTCGATGACGTCAACAAGCGGTGTGCCCATCGGAACTTCGAACACGCCGGGATGCTGCACCGCACCGGTGACGGTGCACACGATCGTTCCAGGCGAGTCCGTCGTGCCGACCGATCGGAACCACGCGGCCCCCTTGGCGATGATCGCTGCCACGTTGGCGATTGTCTCGACGTTGTTCACCAGCACGGGTGGGGCCGCGCTGTCGTGCTCCGTGCCGGCCATCTGCACGTTTGCAGGCAACCCGCTGCCCGATGAAGCATCCTCTTGCGATGCGACGACCTCGACGATCCCCCGACGGAACGGCGGTGCGATTCGCGGGAACGGCGGGCGGTCGTCGATCACTTCGAGCAGCGCGGTCTCTTCGCCATAGAGGTACTCGGATGGTCCCTCGACGACCGTGAGGTCGACATCGGCGAGCCACCCGGCGGCGGCGACCTCGGCGATGGCGGCCTGAAGTCGAGTGATCTCTGCTGCAAACGAAGCCTTGGACGCGATGACGACGGAACGGGCGTCCATCGCGTGTGCCGCGATCAAGGCACCCTCGATGACCGCGTAGGGATTGGCGCGGATGATCGCCCGATCCTTGAACGTGCCTGGCTCGCCTTCGGCGGCGTTGACCACCACCGATGTACGCAGCAACGGCGAGGCAAACGACTTGATGGTTCGCCACTTGATGCCCGTCGGGAACCCCGCCCCACCACGTCCTCGCAATCCTGACGCGGCCAATTCCTCGATGATCGTCTCCGACGACACCGCACGAGCCGCCTCGAGCCCCTTGCCGCCTTCGGCCGAGATGTAGTCGGCAAGCGAGTCATAAGGCTGCAACGGCAGCACCCTGCTCGACGCGACGTCGACGTAGTTTGACATCTTTATCCTCCACGAGTCGCGCCGCGGTCACGGCACGCACGGTGTGTGGGTACCCGGGCCTCGACCTCGCCAAACCGCCACGGGATGGTGTATCTGGCAGCTGAGGCGAGGGGACCCGCCATCGGTGGTGACCACGCGAGCCCGCTCGCGTCCTACAGTGACGTTCGATGGCACCAACGACCGCTTCGCTGCTCGGCGAGGTCCGGTCGATCACGGAACGGTGGAAGACGCAGCGCGGCGAGCGTCAAACGCGTCGACACCTGGATCAGGCCGACTTCGACGCTCTCGGCGACACCGGTTTGCTGCTCGCCGTGGTTCCCGACGACATGGGCGGCCTCTGGCACGACACGCCATCGTCGACCCGCCTCGTCAGCGAACTGTTGCGCACATTGGCAACGGCGGATCCGGCCGTCGCACTCGTGTCGGCAATGCATCCGTCGGTCGTCGGCTACTGGCTCCTCAACCCCGACCCGTCGCAGCCGGAATGGGAAGCCCAGCGGCGGGCCGTGTTCGCCACAGCGGCCGCCGGCGAACAGTGGGGAACGATCACGTCCGAGCCCGGCAGCGGAGGCGACATCGGCCGCACCAGAGCTACCGCGAAGCCAACCGGCGACGCCCCGTTCATGCTCGGCCACGCCTATGCCGTGACCGGCGACAAGCACTTCGGAAGCGGTTCGGGTATCGCCGACAGGATGGTCACGACCGCAATCGCCGACGGTGAGGACGAGCCGGCGATGTTCGCGCTCGACGTGCGCGGCCGGCCATGGGACGGCTCGGCCGGAATGACGTTGATCGCCGAGTGGGACGGTGTGGGGATGGCCGCGACGCAGAGCCACGCGATGCGCCTCGATGGCGCGCCCGGCGTGCGCCTGGCCCGTGTTGGGCCGCTCAGCGACATCACCAGCGGCGCCGGTGCGTTCGTGGCCACACTCTTCACCGCCGTGATCCTCGGGGTGCTCGACGAAGCCATCGCCGTGGCCAAGCGGCAACTGGCGCCCAAAGCCGCCGACATGCGCCCGTACGAGCAGATGGAATGGACTCGTGCCGTCAACGATCACTGGCTCGCGGTACAGGCCTACGAAGGCGCGTTGCGGTCGATCGAAACCAACGACCCATCGGCGCGGGCGGCGGCGCTGCGCGCCAAGCAAACGGTTGCCGAGTTGGCAGAGGCCACGCTCGGTCGTCTGGCGCGAGTCATCGGCGGCGGCACGTTCTCACGTCGCAGCCCGTTCGCCCATTGGTACGAAGACGTGCGCGCCCTCGGCTTCCTGCGGCCGCCGTGGGGCTTGGCCTACGACAACCTCTTCGCGCTCTCGTTCGACTGAGACCACGTCGCAACCTGCACTCAGTACGGCCACTCCGGCGCGCGGCCGCCCACTCGCTGGAGCACGCGGCCGAGGCGCAGGGTCAGTGCGACCTTCAACGCGATGTTCTTGACGAACCACGGCAGCTGAGCGACTTGGCGCAGCGAGTTCGCTGCTCGCGGCCTCCAGCCGTCGGCGAGATCGGCTCGATACTCGGCGAGTGACCGTGATCGGCCGACGTACCGGAACCGGCGGCCGAACATCAGCTGGCGGACGATCGCCATCGTCACGCCGATCGCAGAGAACGAATCGTGGATCAACATCGATCCGCCTGGTCCGACACGCTGACCCCACGTCCGAACATCGGATCGCGCCGGTGCGTACCGATGGGCGCCGTCGATGTACAGCACCGCGATGGCGCCGGTGACCGCCTCGTGAGCACGATCGCTGAACTCACGCACGTGGCGCACGCGATCCGCGACCCCGGCGGCGGCGAGGTTGGCGTTGAACACCTCGTGGTCGCTCGCGGCCTGCGTCTCGAAACCGGTGATCTCCTGCGGGCCGCGATCGTTCCCGGCGTGTGGATCGATCGCCACGACTGCAACACGGTCGGGAGCCGCGCCCGCGACCACGATCGTGCTGCGTCCTCGGAAGCTGCCAATCTCCACGATCTGGTCACCGGGGCGGGTCGCCGCGGCAGCGGAGTAGAGCCTGGCAGCTTGGTCGGACGACAACCACCCGTCGACCCCTTCGACGGCGGCCAGCAACTCGTCGAGCGAGCGTTGCGTCATGCGAGGTAGACGCCGATCCCGAAGACCGTGATCCAGATCAATCCGAGGATCTGCAGCACGCGGTCGTGGGCGAAGATCTCCTCCGGTGCCGCACCATGGCCCTGTTCGAGGATCAGCGTGTATCGCAGCAGGGCGGTTCCCATGGGGATGATCGACAGTTCGTAGAAGGGCCAACGCGAGCCGGAGATCTCTTGGGTGTCGAACGCCCAGATGCAGTACGTCACGAGTGCGGCGCCGCAACTGACCGAGAGCACGATGCGCAGGAAGCCGAGTGAGTAGTCATCGAGCGTCGATCTGGTCTGCGCGTCGTCGCCCAGGTCGCGCAGTTCCGCATACCGCTTGCCGGCCACGATGAACAGTGACCCGAACGAGGTCGTCAGCGAGAACCACTTGCTCATCGGCACATCGGTCGCGGCCGCGCCCGCCGCGGCGCGCAGCACGAACCCGGCAGCAACGACGACGAGATCCACGACAGCGACGTGCTTGAGCACTGTGCTGTACAGCGACGTCAGCACGACGTAGCCGGCCACGATCGCGGCGGCCTGCCAGCGTGTCGTCGCGGCCAACCCGATGCCGGCCAGCAGCAGCAGGCTGCCGACGAGACGGCCAGTCTTCACCGGAATCGCGCCGCTGGCGATCGGTCGGTGCTGCTTGACGGGATGGTTGCGATCGTTCTCGGCGTCGAGCAGGTCGTTCCAGAAGTACGTGCCACTGCTTGCCAGGCAGAAGGCAACGAACACGACGACGGCGCGCCAGAGCGACGAGCCCTGATCGAGCACACCGGCGGCACCGGGCGCGGCGAAGACCAGCAGGTTCTTGACCCACTGCTTCGGGCGTGCCTGCCGGAACAGCGATGCTGTCATCCAGCAACCACCTCGGGGATTTCCGAGATGGTCGAACCGTTGACCCACACGGCATGATCGGCACGCGCCAGCAGTTCACGATCGCCGGCGCTGTTGCCATAGGCCCATACTTCGGCGTGCGCCCATCGGCGCTCCTCGAGCCAGGCGTCGAGACGACGGCGCTTCTCGTCGGCTCGACAGTTCGGGCCGCTCAGGCGATCGCCGAAGCGATCACCACTGCGGGTCGAGTCGGTGCAAAGTACGTCGTCGATGCCGAGTCGTTGCGCGAGCGGACGTAGGTAGACGGCAAGCGATGCCGACACGATCACCGTGCGGTGGCCGGCCCGCTGATGCCACTGCAGTCGTCGCAACGTGTCGGGGCGTAGCCAGTTGACCAGCACGAATTGGGCGAACTGCTCGCCGATGGCCTCGACGTCAGCGACGAGCTTGCCGCGCAACGACCCGCCGACGATGATCTCCTTGAACCGGTCGCGATCACGCCGTACGGTGGCCACGACTGTGGCGACGGGGCGCCGCATCAGCGATGTCAACAACCGTCGCCGCCCCGCCACTCGTTCCAGGAACGGACCGACGCAGTCGCGGGTCGTCAGCGTGCCATCGACGTCGAACGCGGCAACCACCAGCCTGTCGGTCACCGTAGGCCCCCGAGCATCTCCCAATATCCCGGCCAGCTCTTGGTCACCACATCCGGATCGTCGATCTCGACGCCGGGGACGCGCATCCCGATCAGGCCGAAGGCCATCGCCAACCGATGGTCATCGTGAGTGTGCAATCGCGAGCCGTGCAGGGTCGCCGGCGCGATCGTCAGGCCATCGTCGGTGTCGTCGGCCCGTGCACCGAGGCGGCGGAGCTCGGCGCACAGATCCCCCAGCCGGTCGCTTTCCTTGGCGCGGATGAAGCCGACACCACGGATGCGCGTCGGGGTGTCGGCAAAGGCGGCGACGGCTGCCAGCGTGGGGACGAGGTCGGAGAGGTCGACCATGTCGATGTCGACACCGTGCAGGCCCCGACCTCCTTCGACCACCGTCGACTCCTCGCCCCGCGCCGAGGTGCAGCCCATCGTGGCCAGCACGTCGGAGAAGCCCGCGTCACCCTGCATCGAGCGAGCTGTGAGGCCCGGGATCTCGACCCGCCCGCCGCAGATCGCGGCCGCAGCAAGGGGATAGCTGGCGGAGCTCCCATCCGGCTCGACGGTGTAGTCGCGGGCGCGGTAGCTCCCGGGTTCGACTTCGATCTCCCGGTCGTCGACCGACACGGCGCCGTGTCCGAACTCGGCCATCACCGCCCTGGTGATCTGCAGATACGGGCGCGACACGAGCGGCGTGGTGATCGTGATGTGCAGGCCTCCCGGTACATACGGGCCGATCAACATCAGCGCTGTGAGGAACTGGCTGCTGATGTCGCCGCGGACCTGAAGGCGATCGCCGGCGCGCAGTGGCCCAGAAACGGTGACCGGCAGGTGTCCCCGGCGCTCCCCCGCAATCGTCGCTCCCAGGGCCGCCAGCGCATCGTGCAACGGCCCCATCGGGCGGGCGCGCAGCGGCGGCGCCCCGTCGATCATGTAGGGGCCGGATCCCAGGGCGGCTAGGGCCGTGATGAATCGAGACGTGGTGCCGGCCAGTCGGGTGGGAAGCACGCGAGGTCCGGGTGGCAGCACGCCCCCTGTTCCCGAGACCGTGGTGGTGGTGGTGGTGTCGGTCGAGCGCTCGACGCCGATGCCCAGCACGTCGAGACAGGTCAGCATCGCCTCGGTGTCGTCACCGTCGGGAAGGTTGTGGAACGTCGACGATCCATCCGCCAACGCGGCGCAGATCAACGCTCGATTGGCGATGCTCTTGGATCCGGGCACCGCCACGACCGCGTCGATCGGGTGCAACACGGGCTCCACGCAGTACGTGGCCACTCAGGCCAGCCGCTGCACTGCCGGGCGGTAGCCACGGGCCAGCAGGCCACCGCGGTACAAGTCTGCGGTGGCCACGTCGACCAGCACCACGGCCACGCCACGGTTGCCTTCGACGCTGTGCACCACTTCGAAGCTGGCGATGTTTACGCCGAGCTCTGCAGCGAGGGTGAAGACCTCTGCGGCAGCACCTGGGCGGTCAGGGATCGGGATGCGCACCTCGGCCAGTTCGCTCGGCTGGTTGACCCTGTTCGGAAGGTTGGTCCGCGCTTCGCGCGCATGCTGCAAGCGGTCGAACAGGGCGACGCGGTCGTCGCGGTCGACGACGTCGCGCATCGAGGCAAGACCGTCGATCAGACCGTCGAGCGCCGAGAGGATGGCGGGGCGGTTCTCGGCGCAGATGTCGAGCCAGATCGCCGGATGGCCCGACGCGATGCGGGTCATGTCACGAAACCCTCCGGCGGCCAGGCGCAGCAGCGCCGCGTGCTCTTCTGCCCGGTCGCTGGCCAGACCCATCAGGGTCGCCGCGGCGAGGTGCGGGACATGGCTGATGACGGCAACGACCTGGTCGTGCCGGTCTGCGGGCAGGGCGACGACGTCGGCACCCAACTCGGCGACGATGGCCGCGACCTGGCTGAAGGTGCTGTCTGCGGTGGTCGACGAGGGCGTCAGGACCCACACTGCGCCCTCGAACATCGACGCGTCGGCGCCGTCGAAGCCTTCCAGTTCGCTGCCGGCCATCGGGTGGCCTCCCACGAAACGAGGGTCGTCGATCGCCGCGGTGATACCGCCCTTCACGCTGCCCACATCGGTGACCAGCCCGGTCGACTCGGCAAGGACTCGCTTCACCTGGTCGACGACCGCAAGAACCGGGGTGGCGACGAACGTGATGTCTGCGCCGACATCGAAACCGCCGACATCGATCGCACCCATGGTCAACGCCCGCTCGACCCGTGCGCCATCCATGTCGTCACCGGTCACGTGCCAGCCGTGCTCGCGCAACGCTAAGGCGATGGATCCACCCATCAGGCCGAGACCAGCCACGTTGGCACGTCGCATCACATTCACGGCCGGTCAGCGTAGCTGCGAGCCGGCTGAGCCGACGCTCTCGATCAACTCCTTGACCTCACTGATGGTGAGTGCCCGCCACGCTCCGGGGCCGAGGCTTGCGTCGCGCAGCGTGCCGATGCGCACGCGGACCAGTCGGTTGACCGGCTGCCCGATCGCCTCGCACATTCGTCGGATCTGCCGGTTGCGACCCTCGTGGATCGTCAGCCGCAGCACACCCGGGCTGGGTTGCGACACCTTGGCAGGTGCCGTCATGCCATCGTCGAGCTCGATGCCTTCGCGGAGTTGTCGAAGTTTGCCCAGGGCGACGTTGCCCCCTGCGACCTCGACCAGGTACTCCTTCTCGACCCCATGGCTGGGATGGGTCAGGCGTTGGGCCAAGTCGCCATCGTTGGTCAGCAGCAAGAGACCCTCGGTATCGATGTCCAGACGACCAACGGGATAGACGCGGGGTTCGTCCGGCACCAGTTCGACGACGGTTCGCCGACGATGCGTGTCACTGGAGGTGGTGACGATGCCGGCCGGCTTGTTGAGCAGGTAGTAGACGAGGCCGGGCTTCACCCCGATGGGCACGCCGTCGACCTCGACGTTGTCGTGGTCGGTGTCGACACGACGACCGAGCACGGCAACGTCCCCGTTGACGGTGACCCGCCCGGCGGTGATCAGGTCCTCGCAGACCCGACGACTCCCCCACCCGCGGACGGCGAGCACCTTCTGCAGCCGTTCACCCTGTGGAAGTGCTGCGTTCTTGGCGGCCCACTGCTCCCAAAGGGGCGGCTCAAGCTGGGGCATCGGTCGCCGGCGCGTCGATGCGCAGGCCGTACTCGAGTGCCTCGACGACGTCGGCACCGGGAACGAACTCGGCGATGGCCGGCAGGTCCGACAGCGAGTTCAGGCCGAGCTTTTCGAGGAACGATGGCGTGGTGCCGTACAGGATCGCCTGACCCGGCCCGGCATCGCGGGCCACCTCGGTGACGTAGCCACGAGCCTGCAACGTGCGCAGCACACCATCGGGATCCACGCCCCGGATCGAGGCGATCTGGCCACGCGACAACGGTTGCTTGTAGGCGACGATGGCCAGCGTCTCCAGTGCGGCAGCACTCATGCGCGCTCGCTGTCCGTCGAGCAGGAAGCGTTCCACGTATGGGGCCAGCTCGGCGTGCGACTGGTAGCGGTAGCCGCCGGCCACCTTGACCAGCTGAAAGCCGTGACCGGCCTCGTCGTACGCCGCCGCCAGCTCGGTGCACAACCGCTCGATCACGGCGGTCGGCTGCTCGAGCAGCTGAGCCAGCAGGTCGGGCGCAACGGGCTCGACGGCGACCATCACGATCGCCTCGATGGCCCGCACCGTTTCGCTGTCGAAGTCACTCATCGTTGTCTCAGCCTTCGTAGTCGTCGATCGCGATCGAGCCGGCGGCCACGGGCTCCAGCCCGCCAGTCCACAGCACGTCGATCTCGCCGAATTGCTCGCCTTGATCGAGCTCGATCACACCCTGCTTGAACAGTTCCAGCAAGGCCAGGAACCGCACGATCACCTCGAGCCGCTCGACCAGGCCGCTGGTCAACCTGCGAAACGAGATGCGCCCCACGCGGGGAAGCTCATCGACCAGTTCGGCGACCGCGTCGGCCACGCTGGCCCGCACCGGCGCGACGTGGAAGAGGTCGATCCGCTGCACGGGCTTCGGGGTCACGGCTCGCTGATAGGCAGCGAGCAGCCGTTTGCCCGTCACGCCTTCCAGCAGATCGGGCATCAACTCGTCGAAGCGCTCCTCCGGCCCGGCAGTTCGCGGGAAACTGCGATCGGCCTCGTCGGCCAACCGGTTGAACACGCTGGCCACGTCCTTGAACGTCTTGCACTCCAGCAGCCGTGCCAGCAGCAGGTCGCGCTCCTCCCACAGGGCCAGCTCGTCGTCGAGATCGATGTCGTCACGACCCGGCAGCAGTCGGCGAGCCTTCAGCTCGACCAGCGTCGCAGCGATGAGCAAGAACTCGGTCGCAACGTCGAGATCGACGACCTGCAGGCGCTCGATCTCAGCCAGGTAGGCGTCGACGATCCGGCTCAGGGAGACTTCGTAGATATCGACCTGTTCTCTGAGGATCAGATGCAACAACAGGTCGAATGGCCCCTCGAAGACGGGGGTTGCCACCGCAAATGCCATACGGGTTCAGGCTAGCTCGCCACTAGCCTGGCGCGCCGTGACCCGCGTGCTCTCGTGCATCCAACCCACCGGCGATGTCCATCTGGGCAACTACCTGGGTGCCCTGCGCAACTGGGTCAATGGTCAGCATGCCGACGCGTTCCACGGGATCGTCGATCTGCATGCGCTGACGGTGACCGAGTCGCCAGGCGTGATCGGCGAGACGACCGTTCGTCTGGCGGCGATGCTGTTCGCTATCGGGCTCGATCCCGACGTCGCCACGGTGTTCGTGCAGAGCCATGTCACCCAGCACAGCCAGTTGTGCTGGGTGATGGAGTGCACGGTCTCGTTCGGCGAGTTGAGCCGGATGACGCAGTTCAAGGACAAGTCGGCCAAGCGCGAGGGCGACTTCATCTCCGCTGGACTGTTCACCTACCCAGCCCTGCAGGCCGCCGACATCGTCTTGTACGACGCCGATGAGGTACCGGTCGGCGAGGACCAGCGTCAACACATCGAGATCACCCGCGATGTGGCGATGCGCTTCAACCATCGCTTCGGCGACACGTTCGTGATCCCGAAGGCAGTGACGCCCAAGGCTGGGGCGCGGGTGATGGACCTGCAGGACCCGACGTCGAAGATGAGCAAGTCGGCCGACAGCGATGCCGGCTGCATCATGATGCTCGACGACCCGGCGGAGGTCGCCCGCAAGTTCAAGCGGGCCGTGACAGACAGCGACAACGAGGTCCGCTTCGATCGCACTGCCAAGCCCGGCATCTCGAACCTGCTGGAGATCCTCGCCGTGTGCACCGATTCGACGCCGCAGGAGTTGGCCGGCAAGTACACCCAGTACGGCCCCCTGAAGACCGACGCCGGCGACGCCGTCGTCGAGATGCTGCAGCCCATCCAGGCCCGTTACAACGAGCTGATGACCGATCGCGGCGAACTCGCCTCATTGCTTCGCAAGGGCGCCGCCAAGGCCGGTCAGGTTGCCGAAGCCACGCTGGAACGGGCCTACACGGCAATCGGCTTCCTTCCCCGCTAGGTTCGGCATCAGATGTCGTCGGCTTCGCGTAGGGCCGACGCGGCCCGACCTCGTCCGAGTACGAGCTCGATCGTGATATCCGACGAGCCTGCACCGACGAGCAGCTCGCCGCCGCGACGTTCGTGGTCGTGATAGCGGCGGAATCGATCGGTGCGCGGGCCGACGACGGTGGCCACGACTCGGCCGAACGTGCCGAGACCCGTGTCGAGCTTGCCGCCGTCGTGCAACAGGGCGCCGGCCATTTCGTCGCGTGACCACGCATCACCGAGTGATTCGAATCGGCGGGCGACGGTGATCGAGTGGCGGCGATCTGCCGCCGTCATCCGGTGCCACAGCACCGACTCGCCGTCGAGCAGGTGTGAGTCCGCCCACGCGGTCTCGGCGACACTGGGCTCACGACGCGACAAGGATGTGAAGAATCGTCGCGACAGGTGGACCAAGTGACGGAGTGGGCTCATCGGCCGAGCGCCCGCGGGTGGGCGGACCGATAGACGTCGAACAACCGCTCCTGGCTCACCCTCGTGTACACCTGGGTGGTCGAGATCGATGCGTGGCCCAGCAGTTCCTGCACGATCCGCAGATCAGCGCCGTGGTCGAGGAGGTGGGTCGCGCACGAATGCCGCAACACGTGCGGCGAGAGCTTGTGGCCGAGACCGATGCGGTCGCCGTACTTCTTGACGATCGCCCAAGCAGCCTGGCGCGACAGACGCGCACCGCGCAGGTTCAAGAACACCGCCTCGGCATCGCCGCGGCGCGCCCAGCGCTCTGGTTGCAGATGTGGCCGCCCGGATGGTCCGAGCCACTCGGCCAAGGCCGCCGCGGCATGTCGCCCGTAGGGAACGATCCGCTCCTTCGATCCCTTGCCGAAGAGTCGCACCAGTTGCTCCTCGTGGTCGAAGTCGCCGAGCGACAGTCCACATGCCTCCGAGATTCGCGCCCCGGTCGCGTAGAGGAACTCCAGCAGGGCGCGATCGCGCAACCCGGCCGGTTCGGTGGTGATCGGCGCCGCCAACAGCGCGGCGACTTCGTCCTCCGTCAGCGGGTGCGGAATGCCCGCGGGGACTCGGATGCCTTCGATATCTGCAGTGGGGTCATCGCGACGCATGCCTTCCTCGGCGAGGAAGCGATGGAGCATCCTGATCGCGGCCACTTGGCGGGCAACCGACGATGCCGCACCTCCAGCGGCACGGCGGGCGCTGACGAACGCGTCCAAGGCGGCGCGGTCGACATCGACCAGCGTCGCCGAGTGCGCTGCCAGCCATGCGCAGTAGCTGGTGATGTCGCGCCGGTATGCGACCAAGGTGTTGGCCGACCGGCCGCGTTCGGTGGCCATCCATGACAAGAACTCCTCGACCTCCAGAGGAAGCATCGCCGCAGACGCCGACATCACGACACCGGTCAAGGACTGCCTTCGCGTAGGCGCCGATCCACCAGCAGCAACCCGATCACGGTCTTGGCGTCGTGGATCTCGCCACGGACCACCATCTCGACCGCTTCAGCCAGTGGCAGGCGCACGACGTCCATGTGCGATTCCTCCGGGCCGTGCACATCTCGCTCTACGGCGACCAGATCGGTCGCCAGATAGAGGTGCAACATCGAGTCGGTCATCCCGGCCGATGTGTAGAAGTGCGTCAGGTATTCGAGGCTGCCCGCCGACAGACCGGCCTCCTCGATCAGCTCACGTCCGGCCGTGACCTCCGGCGGTTCGTCGGGAATGTCGCGCATGCCCGCTGGGATCTCCAACACGTACCGATCGAGCGGTCCGCGGTATTGACGAACGAAGACGACCGTTGGAACCCCACCGTTGTAGAGCAACGGGACCACGCCAACCGCGCCCGGGGAACGGATGACGTCGCGCTCGAACAGTTCGCCGTCAGGGGACTCGAACGTGGCGACGGCGACGCTCCAGATGTATCCCTGATGTACGAGCCGATCGCCGAGGTGACGAAACGGCGGCAGCTCGCTCACGCGACCGACGAACTGGTTTCGTCGACGACGAACAGGTGTGGCGCACGCGACTCGCGGCGAGCCAGCGCTGCGTACACCAATTCACGGAACAGCGGATGCGGCCGATCGGGGCGGCTCTTGAACTCGGGATGCGCCTGCGTGCCGACCCAGAACGGATGATCTTCGAGCTCGATGAACTCGACCAGACGACGATCGGGCGACAGCCCGCTGCATCGCAGCCCCGCCGCCTCGAGCTTCGGCTTCAACTGAGCGTTCAACTCCCAGCGATGACGATGGCGCTCGCTGACGACCGGCTCGCCGTATGCCCGGTAGACCCTGGTGTCGGGCTCGAGGATCGCGTAGTAGGCGCCGAGTCGTTGAGTGCCGCCCTTGTCGACGACGTCGCGCTGATCGTGCATCAAGGCGATCACCGGATGCGGCGTGTCGGGATCCATCTCCGTCGAGTTGGCGCATGCGAGGTTCATCACGTTGCGGGCGAAATCGATGGTCATGGCCTGCAGGCCGAGGCAGATTCCGAGGCACGGGATGTCGTTCTCGCGAGCGAACCCTGCGGCTGCGATCTTGCCTTCGAACCCGCGCTCACCGAACCCACCGGGGATCAACATGCCGTCGAGATCGCCGAGTCGTCCGGCCGCCAACAACCCTTCGACGTCTTCGGCCTGGATCCAGTCGATCTCGACCTTCGCGCCGTGGTGGAACCCGGCGTGCTTCAAGCTCTCGACGACCGAGAGATACGCGTCCGGCAGGCTGATGTACTTGCCGATCAAGCCGATCTTCACCGGCTTGGATGCCTCTTCGATCATCGAGACGACGGTCTGCCATGGGCTGAGGTCGACCGGCGCGTCGAGCCGCAGCACATCGCAGACCACCTCGTCGAGTCCTTCATCGTGCAGGATCAGCGGCAGCTCGTAGATGTTGCGGGCGTCCGCCGCGTTCACCACCGCGCGCTCGTCGACGTCGCACAGATTGGAGATCTTGCGCTTCAAGTTGTCACTCAGCGGC
>JANPOJ010000016.1:0-3382 GCA_031427935.1 Ilumatobacteraceae bacterium
CGGCTGCTGGCACGACATCGACGAGAGCCATGCGGCCTGTCGTGACGGTTCCAGTCTTGTCGAGCACGATGGTGTCGACGCGCCTCGTCGATTCGAGGACCTCGGGACCTTTGATCAGGATGCCCAGTTGCGCTCCGCGGCCGGTGCCGACCATCAGTGCCGTCGGAGTGGCCAACCCCAGCGCACATGGACAAGCAATGATCAACACGGCGACCGCCGCGGTGAAAGCCGTTGCGGCGCTGTCAGTGGCGGCGGCCGTGAGCCAAAAACCAAGCGTTCCCGCTGCCAACATGATCACGACGGGGACGAACACCGCGGCGACACGGTCGGCGAGACGCTGCACCTGCGCTTTGCCCGTCTGAGCATCTTCGACGAGTCGGGCGATCTGTGCCAGCGCTGTGTCGGCGCCGACTCGTGTTGCCCGCACGAGCAGTCGCCCGCCGGCGTTGACGGTTGCCCCGGCGACTGCGTCACCCGGGCCGACTTCGACGGGCACAGGCTCTCCCGTCAGCAATGAGACGTCGATGGCGGACGTACCGTCCTCCACAACACCGTCGGTTGCGATCTTCTCCCCGGGCCTAACGACGAAACGATCATCGACTGCCAACTGATCGATGGGAATCCGCACCTCTGACCCGCCGCGGATCACGGCAACGTCTTTCGCCCCGAGCTCGAGCAACGCTCTCAGCGCCGCGCCAGAGGTTCGCTTGGCGCGGGCCTCGAAGTATCGGCCGGCGAGGATGAACACCGTCAGACCGGCAGCGACCTCGAGATAGATCTGGCTCGATCCCGCGCCTCTCTGTGGGCTGAGCGAAAACCCATGACGCATCGCCAGGTCGCCTGCGCCACCGAGGAACAGTGCGTACAACGACCACCCGAACGCTGCCAAAGTTCCCATCGAGATCAACGTGTCCATCGTCGCCGCACCATGACGTAAGTTCGCCCACGCTGCCCGGTGGAACGGCCACGCTCCCCACGTGACAACAGGGGCCGCCAGAGTGAGTGACAGCCATTGCCACCCATCGAACTGCAACGACGACACCATCGCCAAGAGGACCACCGGCAGCGACAACACCCCTGAGACGATCAAGCGTTGCCGGAGCGCGCGGGTGGGGTCAGCAGGAGCGACAGCATCCACGGAACTCGGCGAAGCGGTGATGTGGGCCGGGCGCGGCACGGTGGCTGTGTATCCGGCGCCTTCGACCTGGGCGATCAGGTCCTCGGGCGTCAGCGAGTCATCGGTGAGGATGATCTTGGCCTTCTCGGTGGAGTAGTTGACGGATGCGGAGACACCTTCGAGCTTGTTGAGACGCTTCTCGATCCGTGCTGCGCACGACGCGCACGTCATTCCGCCGATATCTAACTGCACCTGGTGAGCAATCGGCTCAGCGGTGTTGGTGCTCATGGCGTGGGGGTCGTGACGTCGACGGTAAACGATGCCGTGCGGACCGAGCCGGCGTGGGAGAAGTCGAAGAACAACCGGTACCTGCCGGGTGTCGGGAACGGCGCAGTAAACGAGACTGGTCCCCGTTGAGCGTTCTCGACCGGATGGACGTGGAGGTAGCCGAGATCGCCTGTGCGGATCACGACCAGGTGCCCGGCTGCCCCCAGGTACGGTTCGGTCACGACCGTCGTTCCATTGCGGGACACCTTGAATGTCAGGGTGCTCTCCCCCACCATCGGATGACCGGATAGCGAGACGGAGTAACCGCCGACGTCGACCTGTGAGGACACCGTCGGGATGCTGGTGGGCGCAACGAAGCCGGGCACGGCAACGTCGGATGCCAGAGTGATCTGTTCCCCGCCGTGAGGCTTGAAGTCCGCGTACACACGGTACGAACCGGCGGCCAGGGGTGGCACCTCGACCTGCCACAAACCGTCCGCGTCCATCACCGGATGGAGGTGGTGGTAGTCGACGAGGTTGCGGGACAGCACGATGAGATGCAACTTCCGTTCGTCAAGATCGTCGAACCGGACCAATGCTGAGCCATCGTCGCGTTCGATCCTGAACGAGAACGGCGATTGGCCCCCAGCGTCGATGACATCGCTGCCCAGGACGAGCCGGTAGCCCGCAGCCGCCACGGCAAGCCCCGACATCTCGGTCCCGGCTACGGTCGCCGAGGTATCAGGCATCGACGAATGACTCGGCGAAGCGCCCACGTCGATCGGCCCGAGACCGGCACCGACGGCTGCAGCGATGCCGAACACGGCAACGACCCCCAGTCCGTAGAGGCCCAGCCTCGAGCCTGTTCTCACTGCGACACGGCGAATCCGGCCTCATCGATCGCTTGCGCGAACGCATCACGATCAACGGGCTCGTTGGACTCCACGGTTACAGCCCCTGCGATGAGGTCGACGTCGACCTTGGTCACCCCATGGAGTTTTGACACCTCCGAGGTCACTGATGCGACGCAGTGTCCGCAGCTCATTCCGACAACGTTGAACGACTCCACAGTCACGACTCTCTCCTGCTTTGAAGCTCCAGTCGACCTACTCGACTAGATACCCAAGGGGGGTATGTAACCAATGTACCGCTCCCAGACGGCGGTTGCAACCTCGTCAACAGCACCGCGTAACCCGACACGGTTGGTCGCGCCCATTCGTCTGACCGCTACAGCTCGGCCCCACCGGCTCGTCCTGTTCTGGGGTTGAGCTCGGTCAGCCGACTGACGGGCAGTGCGCGGCAACCGTTGGATACGGGTTGACTGGTGGACCTTCCCCGGGGTGAATCTCGAAATGGAGATGGGCGATGCTGAACTGGGCGTTACCGGACTGGCCGAGGTATCCAATGGTGTCACCAGCTTTGACCGAGCCGAGCGTTCCGTAGCCGTCGAGATGGGCGTAGTAGTAGCCATTTCCATCTGCGCCCCGAAATGAGATCGTGATGCCGCCCAAAATGTTCGTCTTGGCCTCGGCGATGCCATCAACGACAGCGAGAATGGGTGTGCCGCGGGCACCAATCAGGTCGACGCCCTGATGTCGGCGTCCGCCACTGCGTGGGGCGCCCCACGTGTCGGCGAACGGTGCGACGGCGGCTCCGGTCGGACAGACCCAGCCCGGACCGGCGTAGTCGTTGCCGGAACCACTGAAACTGTTGCCGTTCCCACCGCCACCAGTTCTTCCCCCGCCCGCGTCTGGGAGTTCGGGGCGCGTTGCGACCAACGACGGCGCGTCACCGGAGTCGGAGCCGCCAGCAGGGGCGAGATCGCCGGGACCCGGCCCGGTCGCGTTCGCGGGCGAGACCCCGGCAGGAGGCGGAGCAATGAGCAATGCCTTCCGACCCCCTTCGCGAATGCGTCGGAAGGAGATCATTCGCGATCTGAAAGGTGGAAAAAATATTGAAGAGATCATGGTTGAAGGATTAGGTGATGGAGCCAATGCT
>JANPOJ010000017.1:0-1790 GCA_031427935.1 Ilumatobacteraceae bacterium
CGCATCAGGTGGCACGGGTGACGAGGACGAGGAGATCTGCATCGCCGGCGTCGAGTCGGCCGGCCTGCACGCGGGCTGAGCGTCGTCGACGGTCCAGGGGCGTATCTCCACCCTCAGCGCTCAAATCGGGTTGGCGGCGGCGAGGATCACCCGGGCTTGCCGGGCATCGTCCGCCTGTACGAGAACCGTCACACCGGTCTCGCCCTCGACCGGAAGCATGCCGCCCTCCACTTCGTCGACGATGAATGCCTCGATGTCGTTCGCCGCGAGGTGGGCTCTGGTGACCTCGGCCTCGCCGCGATCCTGGTATGTCGCCACGACTACTGGCTCGGGGTGCTGATCAGCGTCTGTCATGGACGGAGCGCACCCAGCGGCGCCGACAGGTAAGCGCCGTGACGCGCTGCGTTCGCGACTGAAATTCACGGTGCGACCTCTCGAATGCGGTCGTCATTCAGTTGCGCGCGCACTTGGATGGTGGCGGCATGGCCTGCACCGGCCAGGTCGAGCGCGGCGAGTGCAGCACCAACGATCGGACGGGCGGAGCAGACCGTGCAGCTTGCCGATGGCGCAACACGATGCACGCCATCACGGATCCTGTTGACGAAGCGCTGTGGCAGCGCGGCGAGGATGCTGCCGCCCAGCACCACCGGTACCGCGAGGCGCGCCAGGCGGAGTCGACGGATCGCCGCGACGGCGAACACCACGACCTCATCGGCTTGGTGATCGAGGATCTCGATTGCACTGTCGTCACCGGCCTCCGCAGCTGCGACAACGATCGGGGCCAGCTCGCGTAGCCGCTTGGGGTGCAGCTGTTGCTGATGCAAGGCGATGGCGACATCGGTGGCCCGTCGTCGTTGGAAGTGAGCCGCGACATCGCCGCGCAACGTGGTGGTGCCGGCGCGGCCGTCCTCGGAGCGCACGGCAGCACCGAGCGCAGCCAAGCCGATGTCGGACCCGCCGCCCCAGTCGCCCGTGGTCGGCCCCAAGGCGGGAAACCGGGCCCGGCGACCATCCGGCGAACGTCCGACGCAGTTGATGCCGGCACCGACGACCACGGCGACACCCCAACCCTCATCTGCGCCGGCGCGCAGGATGGCGAACGTGTCGTTGGCCACCGAGTTGTGGGTGGTGCGGCCCAGCCGGTCGATCGCCCGGTGCAGCGCCCGTTCCTCCGCCGGGAGATCGGCCCCGGCCATGAACCAGGCGCCGAACTCGGCGATCTGGCGGCCCTTGCCCGTCCTCGTAGAACCGAGACCAGCGTCGCTGCACGCCTGGCCGATCAGCTCGTCGACAAGTTGTAGCGAGCCCTCGAGCCCGAGGTAGTGCGGCGACGAGCCTGGTCCGCGAACGGCGGCCAGCACCGACCCGCGGACATCGACGATTGCGACATCGGTCTTCGAGTTGCCCCCATCAACCGCCAGCACGGCCGAACGCGTCATGCCCGAAACCGGGGGAGATGCGCGGCGTTGGCGACGAGCAGGTCGTCGAGCAACTGCTCGGCCGGCTTGATCTGGGAGATCAGCGGGTGTGCCAACAGGGCGAGGAAGGCGGTCTCTCGGTCGCCGGTGACGGCCGCCTCTGCAGCGAGGCGCTCGTACGCGGCAACGGCACCGACGAGCCCGCTGGTCGCCCTGTGCAACCCGGTGGGTACAGCGGGCGAGGCTCCGAATCGGTTGATGGCGCAGGGGATCTCCACGACCGCGTCGTCGGGTAGCTCTGGCAGCGCCCCGTTGTTGCGGACATCGACCACCTGCACGTCGCCGGTGTCGTTCCACAACGAGGCGAGCAAC
>JANPOJ010000018.1:0-2672 GCA_031427935.1 Ilumatobacteraceae bacterium
TGGACGAACGGCAATGGGACGAATTCAGAGAACCCACCGGTCCGTTTCTGCAGATCCCGAGTCGCGATGAGGTGACGGGCCCAGTGGATCGGTTGTTCGATAGAGCCGAACATGATTGTCACGTTGGATGCGAGACCGACACTGTGGGCTGTTTCGTGGGCGTGTAGCCATTCATCTGTGGTGATCTTGTCCGGGCACAAGATGGCGCGGATGTCGTCATCGAGGATTTCCGCTGCGGTTCCGGGCAGGGATTTGAGGCCGACGTCGATGAGTCGACGGAGATAGTCGGCCAACGGTTCGCCGAGGCGTTTGGCGCCTTCTGTCACCTCGAGCGCGGTGAACCCGTGGATGTGTATTCCCGGAGCAGCGTCGGCGACGGCGCGGCAGACGTCGATGTAGTAATCGCCGTCGAAGTCGGGATGGATGCCACCTTGGAGTGTCACTTCGGTTGCGCCGAGAGCTTGTGCTTCGGCGGCCCGCGCGCCGATGTCGTCGAGGGTGAGCAGGTAGGGCTTGCCGCGCAGGTTGAGCGACAGCGGCCCTTTGGAGAACCCGCAGAACTTGCATTTGAAGGTGCAGATGTTGGTGTAGTTGATGTTGCGGTTGTGGACCCACGTCACGGGGTCGCCGACCGTGGCGGCACGGAGTGTGTCGGCTGCTGCGGCGACTGCTGTGACCTCGGGACCGCGGGCGGCGAACAGGGTGACGATTTCCGCCAGGTCCGGTTCCTGGCCGAGGTCGAGGCCGGCGAGTATTTCGGCGACCGGCCCACGGATGGGGCGGTCGGGTGTGGGAAGCAGGATCGGTGGTGAGGCCGCCGCTCCGGAGTACCAGGCGGTCGAGCGGTGGCCGACGAGGATGACCTCGGCGCCGTCGGCGGTGTCGCGTGTCCCGGACACCTTCTCGGGAAAGTGGGTGCCGGGGTCGTCGCGGCCAAGGAACTCGGCGTCTGACCGGTCGAGCACGGGGAAGTGCATCGCCGGGTCGAGCCATCGTTGTGGATGAGCGGCGAACTCTGGGTAGATGGTGAGACGAGGTGCGAGGACGTGGCCGGCCGACTCGGTGACGCGTCGCAATCGCTCGAGGTCGGGCCATGGCCGTTCGGGGTTGACGTGATCGACGGTCACCGGGGAGACGCCGCCCCAGTCGTCGATCCCTGCCGACAGCAGGGCACCGAAGTCGTCGGTCAGGTTGGGTGGCGCCTGTAGGTGCACATCGGGTGGGAGCAGAAGGCGGGCGACAGCGATCGACCAGAGCAGATCGTCCGGTGGGCATGCAGGAGCGTGGCGCATCCCCGAAACGGCTTTGGGTAGGAAGTTCTGGACGATGACTTCTTGGACGTGACCGTGTTCGGCGTGGCTGGCGGCGATGGCTCGGATGGCATCGAGGCGGTCCTGACGGCTCTCGCCGATGCCGACCAGGATGCCAGTGGTGAAAGGGATCGCAAGTTGGCCGGCGGCGTCGAGCGTGGCGAGACGCCGGGCCGGTTCCTTGTCGGGAGCACCCCGATGGCAGTCCAGTTCGCCGTTGAGAGTCTCGATCATCATCCCCTGGCTCGCGGTCACGGGTCGCAGCACAGCGAGTTCTCCGGTGTGGAGCGCGCCGGCGTTGGCGTGGGGGAGCAGCCCCGTTTCTTCGAGCACCCGCCGAGCGGCCGCCGCGAGATAGTCGACAGTCGTGTCGTAGCCGTGCGCGGTGAGCCAGTCGCGGGCTTGGCTGTGTCGCAGTTCGGGTCGTTCACCGAGAGTGAACAAGGCTTCGTGGCAGCCCGCCGCCGCCCCCCTCCTGGCGATCGCACCGACCTGGTCCGGCGACAGGTACAACTCCTCCAGCCTCGCCGGCGGCTGGGCGAACGTGCAGTAGCTGCACGTGTCGCGACACAGCCGGGTCAACGGGATGAAGACCTTCGGCGAGTAGGTGACCCGTGCCCCGAAGTGCCGATCTCGGACTGCTCGGGCCATCGACATCAAGCTGTCGAGCGGTGTCGCGAGCAGTTCTTGGTCGGTCCTGTCCGTGTGCATCGGGCGACCATATCAGAGTCAGTTCTGATCTAGAACTCGTCAGGAGTGCTCGGCCGAGCATCGATGCGAGAGACTGTGCGCAATGAGTCCACGTCGCAACCAGGCCCCTGTCGGTGCCGCAACCACCAGCGAGCCACCACCGGGGGCGGCCGACCAACCCTCGCGGGTTCGCGACGCGACCACCATTGAACGAACGTTGGCGCTGGTCGGTGATCGGTGGTCGATCCTGGTGCTCCGTGCGGCGTTCCGCGGTATCCGCCGTTTCGACGAGTTCTGCTCCGACCTCGGTATCGCCCGACCGATCCTCACCGCACGATTGCGCAAGCTGGTTGACGCCGGGCTCATGACGAAGGAGCCCTACCAAGAACATCCGCCGCGTTACGAGTACAAACTGACCTCGATGGGCGCGGCCCTGTCGCCGGCGATCGTTGCCCTCGTACGTTGGGGCGACGAACATCTGTCGACGGGGCAGCCGACCACGATGTTGGTCCACGCACCCTGTGGCACCGAACTCGAACAAGGCTTCTGGTGCCAGAGCTGTGGCACGACCTTCGGTCCGTCGGCGATCCGCGGCGTCCCGACACCCGGTTCCGCTTGACCGCCCCGACCGAGTTCGTTGGCGGCGCTCATGGCGCGAGGCGAAGCGCTGAG
>JANPOJ010000019.1:0-3216 GCA_031427935.1 Ilumatobacteraceae bacterium
GTTCCCGGGCTGGCACGTGCGATACGAACCGGCTCCGTTGACCGACGATCCCCGCGGCGAGCCGGTCGATGTCGCCGGCGCGGCGTTCATCGTCGTGACGGTCGAGTCGTGGATGACCAACATGGAAGGCGACGGCTACCACGGCCCGACCCGAATCACGCCGACCAACGTGGCGAACATCACAGAACTCGTGATGCTCGGCAGCTACGAGAGCGTCACGACGTGGGCCATCGGGGTCGATCAGCAGCGACCATTCGAGGTCAGTGTCCTCGACAACCCGCCGAGGCTGGTGATCGACATCGCCTCGTCATGAGCAGGACCACAGCGAACAACACGAGGACTTTCTGCCCTGTCGAATCATCATGTTCGGACTGACAATGACGCTATGGCCACGAAGATCATTGTTGGAATCGATGGATCCGATTCGTCATTCGAAGCATTGCGGTGGGCTGCCTACGAGGCTCGCCGTCGCGACGTCGGTATCCGAGTCATTGCGTGCTACACCGCGCCAACCTATGGCGGTCTCGATGGCGCGGTCTACCCGAGCTCGGTCGACATCGACGTGTTGAAGGAGGAAGCCGAGGCCGATGTCCGCAAGGCGATGGATGCCGTCGCGGCCATCGACCCGCGCATCGTGGTGGACGGGACCACCCTGCTGTCATCGACGGTCGTCGGCATTGCCGAGTCCGCGATGGCCGGTGACGAGATCGTCGTCGGGGCAACCGGCCGGACAGGTCTGCTGAATGGGATCATCGGGTCGGTCGCGGCCGGGCTGACGCATCGCGCCCACGTGCCCGTCATCGTCGTTCCATCGGGACATACGTCGCGGGACCCCGGCGCGGTGAAGCGGATCGTGGTGGGTGTCGATGGCTCGCCCGAGTCGTTGAGCGCGCTCGACTGGGCGTATGACGAGGCGTTGGCAAGCAGCGCCAAGCTCACCGTCGTGCACGCCTGGGAGTATCCGTACGACGTGTCAGGTTCGTCATTGCGCGAGATCCGCAAACCGATGGAGATGGCTGCCATCAAGGAGTTGCGAACGAGTTTGGAAACGTTGGGCCCGAGGTTGACCGATGGTTCGGTGCACATCCGGCCCAAGCTCTGTGAAGACGCGCCGACCGCAGCGTTGATGACCGAGGCGCGCAATGCCGATCTGATCGTCGTCGGGTCCCGCGGCCGCGGCGGGCTGCGCTCGCTGCTGCTCGGTTCGGTCAGCCGCACGATGCTGCACCGGGCCCTGTGCCCCGTCGCGGTTGTCCGCACGACTGGCTGCCGCGAGGTGCGTCACCAGCCCAGGTTCTATACCGGTTCCCACCACCCACCGCTGGCTTCGACGCAAAACCTGTAAAACTGCAGCTGTGGACAACGGGTCGGTGAATCCTTGGGCGTTGTTCGAGAGCATTCCGGAGATGGTGGTCGTCGTCGGGAACGACGGTGTGATCCTCTACTCCAACGCGCACAGCTCCGACATCCTCGGGTGGTCGCCGGTTGAACTGATCGGCCAGAAGATCGAGGTGCTGATCCCCGAGCGGCTGCACACGAGGCATCGGACCGATCGTGCGATTTACACGGAGAACCCGAGAGCGCGCCCGATGGGCGGTGGGCTGTTGCTGACCGCATTGCACCGATCAGGCAGCGAGGTGCCGGTGGAGATCGCCCTCAGCCCGCTCAGCGGTGAGGTCTCAGCAACCGTTGCGACGCTGCGCGATGTCACCGAACGAGTCGAGACCGCGGCGCAGCTGCTGCAAGCCAGGGCCCGCCTGGAGGTGCTCGACGACCGCGATCGCATCGCTCGCGAACTGCACGACAGTGTGATCCAGCGGCTGTTTGCTGCCGGACTTCACCTGCAGGCATCGACCGGCCGGCCCGATACCACCGACCGGGTGTCGGCCGTGGTCGACGAGATCGACGAGGCGATCCGCGAGATCCGCGGGGTCATCTTCACGTTGCAACGCCCGTCGCAACTCGACAGCGGATTGGCGGTCGCGTTGAGCGCCAGCATCAACGAAGCGTCCCGGCTGCTGGGCCACCGGCCGACGTTGCGCCTCAGCGGCATCCTCGGCAACGTCCCGAACGAGCTCTGCTCCGAGCTGTTGACGGTGTTGCGCGAGGCGTTGATGAACGTTGCCAAGCACGCCGAGGCAACCAGGACCGACGTGTCACTCGATGTCGGCGCCGACGTGGTCACGTTGGTCGTCTCCGACGACGGCGTCGGTCTGACCCCGACGAGGCAGGAGAACACCGGCGGTCTCGGTCTGCGCAACATTCGTGAACGAGCGTCGCGCCTCGGTGGCGAGGCGACGTTCTCCGAGGGAGATCCTCGCGGCACCGAGGTGCGATGGGCGGTTCCGCGGTCGGTCGCCAAGCGGTGACGACGCTGGTCAGTGCTCGGTCTTGGCCCTGACGGCAAACACTGCGGCTTCGGTTCGGCGGGTCATGCCGAGCTTCATCAGGATCGACGACATGTAGTTCTTGACCGTCTTCTCGGCGCGGTTCACCTTGTTGGCGATCTGGCGGTTGGTGAGACCCTCGGCCACGTAGTCGAGGATCGTCCGCTCGAGATCGGTCAGTGCTGACAACCTCGGGTCCTGGTCCTGGTGGGGGTTGCGGAGACGCTCCAGCAGTTGACCGGTCACCGCAGGGTCGATCAACGATTCACCACGCGCTACACGGTGAACGGCGGAGACGAGATCGTTGCCGCGGATCTGCTTGAGGACGTATCCCGCGGCCCCGGCCATCACCGATTGGAACAGGGCCTCTTCATCGGAGAACGACGTCAACATCAGGCACACGAGATCGGGGCGGACACTGCGTACATCGCGACAGACCTCGACACCGCTGCCGTCGGGAAGTTGTACGTCGAGCACCGCGACCTGCGGCCTGGTGGCTCGGATTCTGGTCACCGCGTCGGCGCACGTGCCGGCCTCGCCGACGACTTCGATCGTGCCGTCGGCCTCCAACAGCTGTCGAACACCTTCGCGAACCAGCTCGTGATCGTCGAGGAGGAACACCGTCACCTTCTGGGGAACTTCGTCCATTCCCCTATGGGAACACAAATCGGGCCAGTTACCAAGGACCAAGGTCCCTCGGGGGGGTCATTTGACCCTTGAACGCCGGGCACCTGGTCGCTGGCTGACCGTCGTGGAGACGGTCAGCGTGTGACAGCCCGGTCAGGCGGGGCGGCCTCGCGCAGGCGGGCGAGTCGAACCGCGCGCGCCA
>JANPOJ010000020.1:0-4420 GCA_031427935.1 Ilumatobacteraceae bacterium
CGACCCGACTGGCCATGGTGACCTCGTCGCCGTCGCCGATGCCGCGTTCCTCGGCATCGTGCGGATGGATCTCGAGGATGTCCTCCGGGTGCCACACGACGTTGTCGGTGCGCCGCGTCTGGGCCCCGACGTTGTACTGGCTGAGGATCCGGCCCGTGGTGAGCAGCAGCGGGAACCGTCGGCTGCTGCGCTCCTCGGTCGGCACGAACGGCGTGGCGTTGAACTTGCCGAGGCCGCGCACGAAGGTGCCTTCGTGCATGATCGGCGTGCCCAGCGGCCGCTGCGTGTTGCACGGCCACTGCACGCTGCCGAGCTCATCGAGCTTGGCGAACGACACACCGGCGAACGTCGGCGTCAACTGGGCGACCTCGTCCATGATCTCGCTGGCCTCGTCGTAGTGCATCGGTGCGCCCAGCGCCGCAGCCAGCTCGCAGGCGACTTCCCACTCCTGCTTCCCACATCGCGAACGCATGACCGGCCGCACGCGGTTGATGCGCCGCTCGGCGTTGGTGAACGTGCCGTCCTTCTCCAGGAACGAGGTGCCCGGCAAGAACACGTGGGCGACCTTGGCCGTCTCGTTGACGAAAAGATCCTGCACGACCAGCAACTCCAGCGAGCGCAGCGCTGTCATGACATGCACGGTGTTGGGATCGCTCTGGGCGATGTCTTCGCCCTGCACGAACAGGCCCTTGAAGTGGCCATCGATGGCCGCATCGAACATGTTGGGGATGCGCAGGCCGGGCTCCGACTGGATCTCGTGACCCCACAGCTCTTCGAACATCGTGCGCACACCGTCGTCGCTGACGTGGCGGTAGCCCGACAGCTCGTGCGGGAACGAACCCATGTCGCACGAGCCCTGCACGTTGTTCTGGCCGCGCAGCGGGTTCACGCCGACGCCGTCACGGCCGAGGTTGCCGGTGGCCATGGCGAGGTTGGCCATGCCCATCACCATCGTGCTGCCCTGGCTGTGCTCGGTCACGCCGAGGCCGTAGTAGATCGCCCCGTTGCCACCCGTGGCGTACAGCCGAGCCGCAGCGCGAACGTCGGCGGCAGGCACGCCGGTGTGCAGCTCGGTCGCTTCGGGACTGTTCTCGGGAAGCGCCACGAACGCAGCCCACATGGCGAAGTTGGCCGGGTCGCAGCGCTCGGCGACGAACTGGTGGTCGACGAGGTCCTCGGTCACGATCACGTGCGCCAGCGCATTGACGACGGCCACGTTGGTGCCCGGGCGCAGCTGCAGGAAGTGCTCGGCCTCGACGTGGGCGCTGCGAACCAGGTCGATGCGGCGCGGGTCGACGACGATCAGCTTGGCGCCGTCGCGGAGGCGCTTCTTCATCCGAGACGCGAAGACGGGGTGGGCATCGGTGGGGTTGGCGCCGATCAACAAGATGGTGTCGGCCTGCTCGACCGACTTGAAGTCCTGCGTGCCCGCCGATGTGCCGAACGCCGAGTTGAGCCCGAAGCCCGTCGGCGAGTGGCACACGCGTGCGCACGTGTCGACGTTGTTGTTGCCGAACGCGGTCCGCACCATCTTCTGCACGACGAAGACCTCTTCGTTGGTGCAACGTGACGACGTGATTCCGCCGATCGCGGCATTGCCGTGACGGGCTTGGATGTCGAGCAACTTGGCGGCGGTGTAGGCGATCGCTTCATCCCACGACACGATCTGCCACGGGTCATCGATGTGCTCGCGGATCATCGGCTCGAGCATGCGGTCGGGGTGACTGGCGTACCCCCATGCGAACCGGCCCTTGACGCACGAGTGGCCTTCGTTGGCGCCGCCGTTCTTGTACGGCACCATCCGTACGACCTGCTCGCCCTGCATCTCGGCCTTGAACGAGCACCCGACGCCGCAGTACGCGCACGTCGTCAACACTGTTCGGCGCGGTTGGCCGAGCTCGATCACCGTGTTCTCGGTGAGCGTCGCCGTCGGGCAGACCTGCACGCACGCGCCGCACGACACGCACGGTGAATCGAGGAACGAACCGTTGGCGCCTGCGGCCACCCGGGAGCCGAAGCCGCGGCCCTCGATCACCAGCGCGAAGGTTCCCTGCACTTCTTCGCAGGCACGCACGCAGCGCGAGCACACGATGCACTTCGACGAGTCGAACGTGAAGTACGGGTTCGAGGTGTCCTTCTCCAGGCCGAGGTGGTTGTCGCCGGCGTAGCCGTAGCGCACCTCACGCAATCCCACGGCGCCGGCCATGTCTTGCAGCTCGCAGTCACCGTTGGCTGCGCACGTGAGGCAGTCGAGCGGATGGTCACTGATGTACAGCTCCATCACACCGCGACGCAGCCGCTCGAGCTTGGGTGACTGCGTGGTCACCTGCATGCCCGGCGCTGCCGGGGTCGTGCACGAAGCAGGGGTGCCCTTGCGACCATCGATCTCGACGAGGCACAGTCGGCACGAGCCGAACGCGTCGAGGCTGTCGGTGGCGCACAGCTTGGGCACGTCGATGCCGGCGAGTGCGGCGGCGCGCATGACCGAGGTGCCTTCGGGCACCAGCACCGTCTGACCGTCGATGGTGATGTCGACCGTGGCCGGTGCGGGCTCGCGCAGCCGTCGGTCGGGGGCCGGGGTGCCGAGATCATGGTCGCTGGCGCGAGCGAGATCTGATACCCCGGTGAGCATTGACATGCTGAGCGTCATACGGTCGCTCCTACTGGATGGTGGAAGTCGTCAGTGAAATGGGTGAGTGCGCTCCGCACGGGCAGCGGTGTGAGGCCACCCATCGCGCAGAGCGATCCATCGGCCATCACCTCGCACAGGTCGACGAGCGTGGCGATGTCGGCCTGGCGGTCGTCGGCGTTGCCGGAGACGATCTTGTCGATCAGTTCCACGCCGCGTGTGCTGCCGATGCGACACGGCGTGCACTTGCCGCACGACTCGATCGCGCAGAACTCCATCGCGAAGCGGGCCTGGGCGGCCATGTCGACCGTGTCGTCGAACACGACGATGCCGCCGTGGCCGAGCAACGCATCGGCAGCGGCAAACGCCTCGTAGTCCATCGGCAGATCGAGTCGATCGCTGGGCAGGTACGAGCCGAGCGGGCCACCGACCTGGATGGCGCGCACCGGGCGGCCGCTCTCGGTACCGCCGCCGAGATCCTCGACCAGTTCGCCCAGCGTGATGCCGAACGCGGTCTCGACGATGCCGCCGCGAGCAATGTTGCCGGCCAGTTGGAACACCTGCGTGCCGCGGCTGCGGCCAACGCCCAAGGCGGCATAGCCGGCGGCGCCATCGGCCATGATTGCCGGCACGGTGGCCAGGCTGATCACGTTGTTGACCACGGTGGGCTTGCCGAACAGGCCCTCCAACGCCGGCAGCGGTGGCTTGGCGCGCACGATGCCACGCTTGCCCTCCAGACTTTCCAACATGGCTGTCTCTTCGCCGCAGATGTACGCGCCGGCGCCCACGCGCATGTGGACGCGGAACGCAAAGCCACTGCCCAACACGTTCTCGCCCAACCAGCCCTTCGACTCGGCTGTCGCGATCGCGACGCGCAGCGCCTCGATGGCGTCGGGGTACTCGCTGCGCATGTAGATGAAGCCGTCGTGGGCGCCGACTGCCCACCCGGTGATCGTCATGCCCTCGATCACCGTGAACGGGTCGCCTTCGATCAGCATGCGATCGGCGAAGGTGCCGCTGTCGCCTTCGTCGGCATTGCACGTGACGTACTTCGTCGGGCCTGCCGCGTCGAGCACCGTGCGCCACTTGATGCCGGTCGGGAAGGCCGCACCGCCGCGGCCCCGCAGGCCGCTGTCGGTGACCTCGGTGACGACGTCGCCAGGCTGCATGGCGAGGGCACGCCGCAGCCCGACCAGCCCACCGTGGGCCTCGTAGTCCTCGGTCGAGCGCGGGTCGACCACGCCGACGCGCTGGAAGGTGATGCGCTGCTGACGAGCCATCCACGGCATCTGCTCGGTCGGGCCCAACCGCAACGGGTGATCGCCACCGGTCTGCACGCCACTGGCGATCAGGCTCGGCACGTCGGCCGCGCTGACGGGGCCGTACGCGATGCGACCCTGCGCGGTGGCCACCTCGATCATCGGCTCCAGCCACAACATGCCGCGCGAGCCGTTGCGCACCACACGCACCTCGGGTTGTGCGGCAAATGCTGCGGCGACCTCATCCGCACCTGCGGCCCGCGCTGCGGCATCGCGAGGGACGTAGATCACGATGCCCTCGCCCGTTGACTCGGTCGCGGGGCTCGACGCAGTCTTGTGTGCTGCTCGGTTGATGATCGTCGCGATGCGAGCCTCGTCGACCCGGCCATAGAGGTGTCCGTCGACTGCCACCGCCGGCCCGAGCGCACAGTTGCCGAGGCAGAAGACCTCCTCGACTTCGACAGCGACACCGGCTGCCAACTCGGTGGCCTTGGCGAGCAGACCGTTGCCGCCGCGGGCCTGGCAGGCCTCG
>JANPOJ010000021.1:0-3216 GCA_031427935.1 Ilumatobacteraceae bacterium
CGTAGCAGCCGTCGAATGCAAGCACTGCGCTCATGTCTCCTCCTTCCGTGGTATCGCCGATCGTATCCCTGCCCGATCGACCCCACGCCGGCTTTCGGTTCGCCCGCGTCGAGAGGTGTAGTTCAAGGGAGCTGGAATAGCTGCGACGCTATTCCAGAAGTTGCTCATTTACTGGAACAACGGCCCAGCCAGCGATGACCAGCTGCGGGGGCTGGATACATGCACTGGATCGTTCCGTAGGCCGCACAGGTCCCGGCCGCGGACAGCAAATCATGCTGGTGCTGATCGGCAAGGGAATGAGAATGGCGTATGGAACGCGACGAATTGGACACGGTGAGGCGAGCGTTGGAGACCTTGACTCCGCTCGTCGCTCACGAGTTCACCGCTATTGACCAGGCACCGACTGCGTTGGCAACCGCCTGCCTCGCCCGCGGTGTCTATCTGTCCACGGCCGCGTGTCAGCTTGCCGAGACGTGTTTCGACCAAGCGTGCGCCGTTCTCCTCCGCCCGGCGATCGAGGCGTGGATCTACTGCTGCGACATCATGTATCGCGGCTTCCCAGCGATGGTCGAGGTTCTCGATGAAGCTCGGCGGCAGAGGGGTTCGCTGGCCGACAAGCTCCTCGGCAGCAACCGCTTCGGCGATCAGTACACACAGGACGTCGATGGCCTGATCGGCTCGGCCAAGGACCGCGGACTTCTCGCTCCGGACTTCGCAGTGCCGAAGCCGATCTCCGTCAGGCAACGCCTCGACAAGGCCATCGCGGCCAAAGGAGCACCGGAGTCCTACAGGCTGATGTACGACAGGCTGTACTCACCGATGTCAGCCATCGACACCCATGTCCCGCTAGCCATAGAGTTTCACATTCATCAGTCTGACGGCGGGTTTGCGACCACGTCCAGAGCCGACGAATGGCTGAGCGCACGGGCCCAGATTCAAGTTGTTGCATCGTTGCTCATTTCTGCAGCGAAGGACCTTCTTCCGAGTATTGGGCATGACTCGGCAATGCTGGACACCCTTCAGGCCCGGATCTTCGAGCAATTGGGCGAGACTCTCAAGGCGCACGCCGCAGTGGCGCTGGAACACGAGAACCCGCAGATCCGGGAGCTTGTCGCCCGGATTCTCGCCGAACAGGGCCTCGCGTTCTGAGTGGAGGCCGGCGTTGTCTCGCTCTCTACGTTCGGAACGCACGCAGCCACGCCGTCGGCAGCGGTCCGTGAACGAGAAGAGCGTCGCCAACCCGCACTCGCCTGAGCGTGTCTGGTGCCAGGTACGGAACCGACGTCGACGGGCTTCGCATCGGCGCCGTGTCAGCGACATCTCGTCCCCGGGGCTCCTCGAGCACGCTCGGCATGTACAGCTGCGTCGGCCCAACGCTGCACGACGAAGCCGCCGAGGTCGTGGCCGGACTATTTCTCTAGTGGCTCGGCGAACTGGAGTCGCTAGCCGCCGGCAGGATCGGTGATAGCGGTTTCGGCGACCCCGATCGCGGGGGCCGTGGGGGCACCAGCTTGTGCTACCCGGGCACGGACCGCCATCGTCGTCCACTCCAAGTCCGAAGCGGGGCGTAGCGAAGTTGCCATGCTCAATACGACGTCAGCCTGCACGTTGTAACCGGTGACGATGATGGTTCGTTGCCCGTCGTTCCATGTCACGGTGACGAAGCGGTCGCCCACCAGAGTGGTCGCCGGATGTCCGTTGACGGTGATATCGGTGATGCTCGTGTACGGATACTCGATGCGGTGGAGCGGGAACTGCGCAGCTGACTCGACGATCGACTTGTAGAACACGCCGGCGTCGCGGCTGGGCGTTTCCCAGTGGACGCTTGGGATCGAGTTGACGAGCACGTCGGTGTTGAAGAACCGAACCTCCTCGACCGTTCCGACCCCCGCCTCCGACACACCGGGGGGAAGCAGTGTGGCGTCGATAACGGCGCCGTAGTTGTCCGGGGCGCGATGAGCCATGGTGGCCAACGCAATGGCGTCGGTGATGCCAGAGGTTTCCAGCAGATACCAGAAGCCAGCGCGCTGCACCGCAATCACGTCGCGCCCCGACTTGGTCCAGCGCTTTCCGACGAGTCCACCCACCTCGACAGCGACAGCGTTGCCGGGAATGACAGGAGAACCAACTCCGTCGGGATAGCTGGTGAGGACGACCAACGGGTCGAGCTCGGGAGTGAGCGACGCCGATGCATAGATCCGAGTCACGAACTGAGTGCCGACGGCTGGGGATCGCTCGTCGCTGACGTTGGTCAGTTGCAGTCCGTCCGGCGGGGCGTCGAGCGTCCAACGTCCGGGTGTGGACGGAGCCGGCACGGTCGACGCCGGCGGCACGGTGTCGGTTGTGGCAGGTTCGATTGGACGGTGGTTGATGGACAAAAGAAGGCCAACGCCAACCAGCACTGCGACCGATGCGGCAGTTACCAACACCAGGCGACGGCCGGGCTGTTCAGGTGGATAGAGCGGTAGCACCTTGACGGCATCGGCGCGGTCGAGACCTGGGCCGTGGGTCGGAAGATGGGAGCCGTGGCGCCGGTACATCGAACGCAGTTCGTCTTCGAGCGTGTCGTTCATCGGTCGAGTTCCTTTCGGAGAGAGGCCAGGGCGCGGAAGGTGAGCGAGCGCACCGTCGAGGGACGGCAGCCGAGAGTGGAAGCAATCTCGTGTTCGGGAAGGTCGAGGTGGAAGCGCAGGGCCAACACGGCTTGCTGTCGCCAGGGCAGTGCAGCCACAGCATCGAACAGCTCGTCATGCTCTGCCTCGTACACGGCTGCGCGAGGTGCAGGAGCACGCCGCACCACCGCCTGATGGCGATGATGCGAGCGGCACGCGTTGACCACACTTGTACGCAGGTAGGCGGCCGGATTACTGACCCCGTTGCCGGCTGCCTGCAACTTCACGAAGGCGTCCTGGACGATCTCCTCCGACGCAGACTCCGAACTGGTCATCGAGAATGCGAGCCGTAGAAGCCCGCCGAATTCACACTGGTACAACTGCGCCAGTGAGCTGTCGTCGCGCGCCTGTTCTCGGTCACTCACACTCGACCTCGTCTCCGGTGCCATCACAACATCATCGACGCCTTGGCGGCCGGTCTCGTTGCGCGTCTTCGTACTCGAAAAGTCCCTGTGGATTGAACGGGGGACAATCATGTGGACAGAGCCAGGGACAAGTCTGTGGACAAATCTCAGTCATGTAGTTTGGCTTTCCCCAGGTACCG
>JANPOJ010000022.1:0-19214 GCA_031427935.1 Ilumatobacteraceae bacterium
GTAGGCAGCGGTCAACATCACCGGCATGGCGATCCACAGCCGCCAGAACACGATCGTGCCAGCCGACGCATCGATGCCTCGCACGAGGAGGGGGCCGAAACCCCATGCAAACACGGCAACGGCGGCGATCGAAAGGGCAAGCCGCGCCCGGCCTTCGGAGGTCGTCACGATTTCTTATCGGCGGGTCGCAAGTCGACCCGAAGTACCAAAATGCCGTCGTCGATCGACGCCGTGGCGTCACCGATGATCGCAAAATCCATGAAGTCTGATTGCGCTTGCTGGATGAACCGCTGGCGTTCCTCGCCGGCAACCGGGGGAAGTGGGCGACCCTTCACCGCGGCCGCACGTTCACGGAATCGAGCAAGCATCGCCTCGATATCCAATCCGTCAGCCACGTAGTAGCAGGCTAGTCCGCACCTCACCCGCAAGGGTGGTCATGTGACCGATGACTACGTCGACGGCTCGTGCGGGCCCGAGGTGCCTGCCTCGACGGCCTCGGCCGGGCGGATCGTCGCGATCGACGTGGCGTCGGGATCAACCTGCTCGCCCTTCGGCGCTGGTTTGTCGACCTTCTTCGCCGGCTCTGACTTCGCCGGCTCTGACTTCGCCGCCTCCGGCTCCTCGGCAGCAGCAGCCTCTTCGGCGACGGGCTTGGCTTCGTCGGCACCCGGCTCGTCGGCTGCCTCGGCCACGGCGGGAAGGGCGATCACCGCGCTCGGCTCGCGCAGGTCGTCAAATGCTTGCGGCATGCTGCGCACCAGCGCCTCGAGGTCGAGCGGCTCCGCGGCGATCGGCTCGTCGGCCGTGATTCCGGTACCCGACCGGCGTGCATGCTCGAGGCGACGTTTCCGCTCGCCCTCGGGCGCATGTACCCAGGCCCGGGCGCCCATCACTTCGAGTGGTGCCAACGCCGGGTGCTCTTGTCGCCCACGACGCCACCACAAGATGGTGCCGACCAGCAATCCGATCCCGATGATCGCCAGCCCTGCCGCGGAAAGGTAGATCAACCGCTCGTTGGTGGGGTCGTTGAAATCACCCGCCACGAGGCCATCCACGGCACGACCGAGTGACTGTGCGTTCATCGGGGGCCATTCTCGCACGCAGACCACCGACTCACACCGGCAACCCAAACGCCGCGACATCGCCGCAACCGCCGCGATGGGCCAAGCTGGTCAGGTGGATGTGCTCTTGCTGCTGCTCGCGATCGCCGTGTGTGCCGGATTGCTGTACCTCGCGTATCGCATCGAGCCCCATCACGTGTCGAGGAAGGGCGACCGATTCTTGTGCACGGGCCAGTGGCTCTCACCGCAGGGCGAGGCCGACGGACGAAGGCGCGAGGTGTGGATCAACGTGTTGGGCACCGGCCAGTTGCAGGTCGACACCAAACGCCGTCTGCGTCACGACGTCACCACCTGGTCGCTCGAGGGCAAGGCAGCTTCCCCTCCCCCTCGCAAGGCGGTCTACGTCTTGCGAACCATCACCAGCCTCGGCACCACCGAGCGGATGACGATCAAGATCCCGGCGAGAAGCCGAGCGGTGACGATCCTCGACGCGATGCTGCCGAGCCCGACGCTGAGGACCGATTCGTCAGGCCTTGGCAACTGAATCGATGAAGTCAGCCAGCGGCGCCGACAACTGATCGAGGTTGATCAAGAACGCGTCGTGGCCGTGGGGCGAGTCGATCTCGACGTACTCGCACGGCGTGCCCTGCGAGACGAGCAGATCTCGGATCTGACGTTGCTGGTACGACGGATACAAGATGTCGCTGGAGATGCCGATCGTCAACGTCGGCACATCGATGCGCGACATCGCTGCGGGCAGACCGCCGCGGCCTCGACCGACGTCGTGGAGGTCCATGGCCTTGCCGATGATCAAGTAGCTGTTGGCGTCGAAGCGGCGCACCAGTTTCTCGCCGTGGTGGTCGAGGTACCGCTCGACCTCGAATCGCTGCCACAGGTCCAAGCTGTCGCGCAGGGTCGCCCCGTCGGCCAGCTCACGACCGAACCGGTCGGTGAACACGTTGTCGCTGCGGAACGTGACCTGGGCAACCATGCGGGCGACCGACAGGCCTTCCCACGGGCCGTCGTGGTCATCGGCGTCGTAGTAGTCACCGCCGCGCCAGTTGGGATCCATCCGAATCGCCCTGCGACCGATTGCACCCCAGGCGATCTGCTGTGCCGTCGCTTGCGCGCAGGTGGCGATCGGCACGATCGAACGAAGTCGATGAGGGAACGTGATGGCCCATTCCAGGACCTGCATGCCGCCCATCGATCCGCCGATCACCGAGTGCCACGCAGGGATCGACAGGTGGTCGGCCAGACGCACCTGGGCGCGCACCATGTCGCGGACCGTGACCACAGGGAACCGGCTGCCATACGGCTTGCCGTCGATGGGGTGCGGCGATGCCGGCCCGGTCGACCCCTGGCAGCCACCGAGCACGTTGGCGCACACCACGAACCAGCGATCGGTGTCGATCGCCAGGCCGGGCCCTACCGCGCCCTCCCACCATCCGGCGGACGGATGACCATGACCCATCGGGCCGACAGCGTGGCTGTCGCCCGTCCACGCGTGGCACAACAGGACGGCGTTGCTGTGGCTGTCGTCGAGATTTCCCCATGTCTCGTAGGCAACGGTCACCTCGTCGAGGGTGACACCGCCATCGAGAGCGAACGGGCGGCTGAACTCGAGGAACTGCCGATGGCCGACGGGGTCGCCTGCGCGCCACGCGCCACTTGCCGGCAGTGGTTGGCCCGCCATCTCGTCCTCCTCCGTGCGCTCGTCTCGAACCGTGGACGCCGCACGAGGGAAGCCGAGTTGCCCTGCAAGATGCAGGGCCACATCCCCGCCGAGGCAGGATGGCACCGTGGGGCTTCCTCCCCGGTTGCCGGATCGGCGCCCCGAAAGGCGACGATCACTCGTGATGCGAACCGTCGATACTGTAGCGACGTCGCGCATCGTTGGCATCTCATTTCGACCGGCGGCGGGCTCCGATTGACCCACCGGCCAGACTGACTGAGTCACGGATCAGAACGGCTGACTGATCAGCGAGTAGACGTTGGTGGCATCAGCCACCATGCTGATGCACATGGGTGTTTGCTTCCTCATTCCAAAAGCGCGTCCCACCGCTACTCCGGGCAAGGGGTACGGCACCGTCGCCAGCGAACCGATCACGGCCGGCGAGGTCGTTGCCGCGTTCGGCGGCCGCTGCGTGACGCGTGACGAGTTCGACCTGCTGCCGACCAGCCAACAGGTTCGCAGTCTGCAGATCGACGAGCAGTTGTACATCGCCGGCGCGCCCGAACCGGAGCCCGCCGACTTCATCAACCACTCGTGCGAACCCAACTGCATGTTGAACGGCAACGTCGTGTTGGTGGCCATGCGTGACATCGCCGTGGGCGAGGAACTGACCTACGACTACGCCACCTCCGACGGCAGCGACTACGACGAGTTCGAGTGCGCCTGCGGCACCCCGTTGTGCCGTGGCAAGATCTCAGGTCACGACTGGATGCTGCCGGAGCTGCAGTTGCGCTACCGAGGGTCGTTCAGCCCATACCTGGCCAAGCGCATTGCAGCCCTGGTGCACGTCGGCGCCGAGCGCCGCGCCTTCGCCCTCTAGAACCCTCAGAAAGCGGCAGCAGCCGGCCGGAACACTACCCTCGGGTCATGCGAGTGCTGATCGTCGGCGCGGGTGGGGTCGGCTCGGCGCTGACGACCATCTGCGCGAGGCGCGAGGCGTTCGAGCACATCGTCGTCGCCGACGTCGATCCGTCGCGTTCGGCACGGGCAGCGGCGACAGCAGGCTCCGACCGCGTCAGCAGCACTCGGGTCGACGCGTCGAATCGCCTCGATGTCGTCGAGTTGGCGGCAACGTCGGGCGCAGACGTGATCGTCAACGCATGCGACCCGCGTTTCAACCCGCCGATCTTCGAGGCCGCGTTCGAGGCAGGTTGCCACTACCTCGACATGGCGATGCACCTCTCGGCGCCACACCCCACCGATCCGTACAATCAGATCGGCACCAGCCTGGGTGCAGCCCAGTTCGCGGCAAGCGATTCGTGGGCCGAGTGCGGCTTGCTCGCCCTCGTGGGGATGGGAGTCGAACCTGGGTTCAGCGACGTTGCCGCCCGGTATGCAGCCGACCACCTGTTCTCGTCGATCCACGAGATCGGCGTGCGTGATGGCAGCGACCTGGTGATCGAAGGGTTCGCATTCGCCCCGACGTTCAGCATCTGGACCACCATCGAGGAGTGCCTCAATCCCCCGATCATCTACGAGCGCGACCGCGGTTGGTTCACGACGGCACCGTTCTCCGAACCCGAACTGTTCACCTTCCCCGAAGGCATCGGCCAGCTCAAGTGCGTCAACGTCGAGCATGAGGAAGTGCTGTTGATGCCGCGCTGGATCGATGTCGATCGGGTCACGTTCAAGTACGGCCTCGGTGACGAGTTCCTCGAGGTGCTGGCGACGCTGCACCGCTTGGGGCTCGACTCGACCAAGCCGGTCTCGGTGCGCGGCGTCGACGTGGCGCCTCGCGACCTGGTCGCTGCGGTGCTACCAAACCCGGCAGAGCTCGGCCACCGCATGACGGGTCGCACGTGTGCGGGCACGTTGGTCACCGGGGTTGGCGTGGACGGCACCGCGCGCTGCAGCTACATCTACCAAATCGTCGACAACGAATGGACGATGGCCGAGTTCGGTCACCAGGCCGTCGTGTGGCAGACCGCCGTCCATCCCGCAGTCGCGCTGGAGATGATGGCGACAGGTGAATGGAAGGGCGAAGGTGTGAAGGGACCCGAGGCGTTCTCCGCCGACCCGTTCCTGCCGCTGCTGGCCGAGCACGGCGCACCGTGGTCGATCGAGGAACGGTCGATCGAGGAACGGTCGATCGAGGAACGGTCGATCGAGGAACGGCCATCAACCGGCTGAAGAAGGCTCACGTCGAGCGGCTGCTTGCCGATTACGACGCCGACCCGATGGGGGCGCTGACGGTCTCACTGCGCATCGTGCTCGACCGACCCGACGCGAACTGGACCGAGTTGCTCGACGCAGCGCCGATCGATGCCGATCGGCGTCGCCGCCTGGTCGCGGCGGATGAGAGGGCGCTCGATCAACTGGCTGCAGAGCTCAATGAGCGTCGCGGTCTCGACGGCCCTCGATCGAGCATGCCGGGGTCCCGCCCGGAAGCCGGTGGCGGTTCCTCGCTATCCATCGGTACACCACCCCAGTGATCTGGCGAACACCTGGCACCCGAATTGCGCGACCGATCACCCGCCAACCCTTGCCGGCGTCGATCAATATCTGGGCGATGGCGAGATGCCCGCTGGCCACCGTGTCGTCGGCGCCGACCCATTGCAAGGCGGCCTCGCACTCCGCAGCAGTGACGCCCAGCGCATCGAGATCGGCCAGTTGATACGGCTCCATCGGGTCAAGGCGACGGATGTGCCGCTTGCCCCAGTTCGCGCACGTCGTGCAGAACGCGCAGTCACCATCGAACAGCAGCACGGGGCGCTGAACGCTCACCCGCCCACCGCGCAGACCACGGGCTGCGCCAACACCAGACGACGATCGAAACCGGGTTCGGTCGGGAGGAACCCGTTGCGATCAGGCCACAACAGTTGAACGACATCGAACGACGCTCCGCGATGCCAGGCCACAGCGGTTCCGAAGAGCGTCCCCCGCTCCGCAGGGTCGACGGGGGCGAACACGCACCGCAGATCGTTGTCGAACAACCCCGTCAACTCGACACCGAGCGGGATCTCGGTACCACCGCGCAGCAGATCGGCCAGCATGTCGAACAGACCCCGCGCCGCAGCAGGGGTCAGCCCGAACAAGACGACCTCGGGGAAGTCGAACGCTTGCGGGAACCCGATCGTGTAGATGTAGCCGGCGACCGGCGGATCGAGTTCCGGCCGCGCTGCAACTGGCTCGATCGCCCAGCCATGCTCTTCGATCATCCATTCGATCTTCTCGGCGTGAGGGATGTGGAAGTCGGGCAGGTCGGTCATCCGTAGCTCCTTGTTACTCAGACGACGACGAGTTCAATCGTCGGGTCGAGTCGGCTGAGATCATTCGGATCCGACGTGACCACGCGTTGCCCGCCGCGCCTCGCGCAGATGACCACGTGTGCGTCGACGACGTCCGCCGTGCCACTGACAGCCAACAGACGGCCAACGTGCACTGCATCGCCTCGATCGAGCGCCACGACATCCGTCGTCGGCTGGCGCACGAGCCTCGAGAGGCGCGCCTGGCGCTCGGGTCGGCGAATGGCTTGTGCGAGCGCCGACGCGGGGATGGTCACGCGGCTGTTCGTTTCTGCCGCCCGGGCAAGGAGCACGAGAACCCTGCGATCGGCTCGATCAACGGCGATCAATGCGCCAGCGTCGAGGGTGATTCCACCCATCACGCCACCGATCGACGTCGGCGCTTGGGGACACCCAGCACCTCGTCGGCCCACGCTTTCTCGTTGGCCGACAATGGTCCACCGGTCTCTTCCAGGGCTTGGGCCAGCATGGCGCCCCAGCCAGCGACATCGTCGAGAGCGACCCCGACTGCGTGTTGGACGAACCCGGAGATGGTTGCGGCGCTCCCGGCTTCGACGAGGGCACGAATCTGTTCGACCTGCTCCGTGTCGAGCGTGACAGTGATCTTCTTGGACGCCATACCACTTACCATACTCCGCCCGTCGGCCGGTCGCTCTTCACAACAGTGACTCGCTGTCGAGATCGAGCACGTGCCGGGCATGGCGGCTCGTCATGGCCGCGAACATCGCCTCGCTGCGTTCACTGGTGCCGACGATCTGCGAGGCGATCACGCTCATCACGACGCCGGCGTAGGCATCGCGCCGGTACTGCATCCACAGGTCGTCGGCGTGCACCGCGACGCCGTAGCCGGCCAAGGCCTGGCCGTACTGGTCGACCAGATCCCGCTCGATCTCGCGCCGCTCGTCGGGCAACACCCCGGCGCCGAGGAAGTAGCTGACGTCGGTGATCCCCAGGCCGTGACCGGGCGTCTGCCAATCGACCGCGGCAATCGGCGCGCCACCCGCCGGGCCGGCGAACATCAAGTTGTCGAGCCGGTAGTCGCCGTGTGTGACGGTGTTCGGCGAATCGCGACCGTCGATCCAGCCGGCGATCCGCGGACCGAAGCGTTCGATCACGTCGATGGCGTCGCTCGACAGGTAGCCGCCGAACGTGGTCATGAATCCGGGCAGGAACATGCCCCATAACATGGCCAGCTGCTGCGAATCATCAGGGCTGCGACGGCTCAGCCACTCGATCTCGGCGAGCAGCGGATCGCCCCATCGCGGCCCATGCAGCCTGGCCAGCTCGAGCACCGCGGTTCGGGCCTGATCACGATCGCAACCAACGATCTGATTGCCCTGCACCGCCGGCGCCAGGTCCTCCATCAGCAGCACGAAGTCGCCGGTGTCCGCGTGCCATTCGGCGTGATGGCAGTGGGCGACGCGAATGTCGACCGTCGGCGCGACCTCGAGGTAGAAGCACACCTCGCGCTCGTAGTTCCGTAACGCAATACCGGTGGCACGGCTGGTCGGATCGGGCGACGGGAGCTTGGCGATCAGCGACGAGGGAACCGAGCCATCGGATTGCAGCTCCATGCGGATGTTCATGCCGACCAGACCATCGCCGATGCGGCTGGTCTCACCGACCCTCACCTCGGTCCCCAACACCTCACTCAACCACGAATCGGTCAGCCCCTCTGGTGTCATCGACTCGAAGGTAGCCTCCGAAGCTGATGGCTACCGATCCCGCCGAATTGCCCAGCGGGAGCGGACCGAAGTACCGCTTCTTGATCACGCCGAAGTGGATCGGCTTCCACCTGCTGGTGGCCGTGCTGGTGGTCACGATGATCAACCTCGCGTTCTGGCAGCTCCGCCGTCTCGACGAGCGACGCCAGTTCAACTCCGAGGTCCGGGCCAATGCCAATCAACCGATCGCCTCGTTCGACGAGTTCGAGCCCAAGCTGACCAACCCATCGGCGCTCGAGTGGCGACGCGTGCGAGTGACCGGGACGTACCTCCCCAGTCACCAGTTCCTGGTCGTCAACCGATCACAGAATGGCGATACCGGACGCAACGTGGTCGACGCATTGCAGCTGCCGGGCGGGACGCTGCTGTTGGTCAACCGCGGCTTCGTCAGCAACACCGCTGATGCCCCGCCAGTTCCGAGCGGCTCGGTCGAGATCGTCGGCCGGTTGCGCGTCAGCGAGCGACGATCGACCGGCCAGACAGCCGATCAAGGTGCAGATGCCCTGACCGAGATTCGCCGCATCGACATCGGGGTGCTGTCGAAGCAGTTCGATGCCACAGTGCTACCGATGTACGTCGAACGGCTCGAATCGTCGCCCGCGGACGCTGCATCGCTGCAACCGATCGTTGCGCCGACGCTCGACGAAGGGCCGCACCTGTCGTACACGATCCAGTGGTTCATCTTCACCGCTTGCGTGATCGTCGGATGGGTGCTGGCCGTGCGCCGCTCGATCGCGACGAGGTCGGGCAAGGTTCCGAAGAAGCGGCGATCGGCATACATCCCGATCGCCGACGACGAGTCCGCTGGCTGACCCGCGGTGGGCGCAGCACGTCGTCTGATCACCGCGGGTGACGTCCTCGCGGCATTGACGGCATGCGCGGGCGGGTCGAACGACTCCGCCTGCGCACCGATCCCGCTGGCCGGCGGAACGACCTTCGTCGAGCTCGTCAGGGCGTAGCTGTGCCCTCGTGCTCGAGCACGGCCATCCGCCTGAACTGCTCGACGACGTTCGGTGATGAGTACGCAGGGTCGAGGTGGCGATACACGGTGTCGACGTTGACCGCGATGCGACCGAACTCGCCGAGGGCACCGAAATCGGGCCGAGCCTTGATCTCTGCCGCGATCTCGCGGGTGGCTTCCCATGCGTCGACGCCCGACGCGTGCAACCGGCCAGCAGCCTCGTCGACGAACGACAGGTAATCGCGGACGGAGGCGATGCCCGACTTGTCGGTGATCGGGCCATGCCCGGGCACGACGACATCGACGTCCATTCCCAGCATCAGGTCGCACGCTGCGATCCAGTTGCAGAGCGGCCCCGCCCACACGATCGGGGTGCCGCCGATGAACAAGATGTCGCCGGTGAAGATGGTCCTGGTGTCGGGGACGTACGCCAGGGTGTCGCCATTGGTGTGCGCCGGGCCAACCTCGATCAACTCGACGGTGCGCCCACCGACGTCGAGATCGATGCGCCCGTCGAACGTGCGGTCGGGCAGGCGAAGTTCGATTCCGTCGAAGTCGAACGCTCCGAAGTAGCTGCGGAACATGTCGCCCACGTCGCCCGGGGCGCTGTTGAGGCCCGCCAACAGCGCGGGCGGCACCTCGGCCATCTCGTGTGCCGTCGCGGAACTGGCGATGATCTCGGTGTCGTCGAGCAGGATGTTGCCGAAGCAGTGATCACCGTTGGCGTGGGTGTTGACCACCTGGGCGATCGGCGATGCCAGCGTGATCGACGACATCGAGTCGAGCATCCGCTGTGTCAACTTCAGATCGAACAGCGTGTCGACGAGCAACGACACACCGTCGCCGACGACCAGCCCGGCGTTGCTCCACCCCCAACTACCGTCGCCTTGCAGGTACGCATGGCATCCGTCAGCGACTTCTTGAAGACCGCGAGCAGCGTGCTGTGGCATGTGCAAGTCCTATCACCCGCCGTGATGCCGCGTGGGGTGAAGGCAGAGGCAACCGAGCCTTCCACCGCGGCTTACAGTGACCTCATGCGTCAACTGAACGGCATCGATGCGAGCTTCTTGAACATGGAGACCGGCACCGCCTTCGGTCATGTCGCTTCGCTCAACATCTACGACCCCACCGGCGCTCCTGGCGGCGCCGGGCTCGAGGCGACCAAGCAGACGATCCTCGAACGCATCGATCAGCTCACTCCGTTCCGCCGCCGTCTGATCGAGGTGCCGCTCGGGCTGGACCTGCCGTACTGGCTCGAGGACCCCAACTTCGACATCGACTTCCATGTGCGCCATCACGCGGTGCCACCGCCCGGGACGCCGCAGCAGTTGGGCGAAGCGATCAGCAGGATCGTCGCCCGACCACTCGACCGGTCTCGACCACTGTGGGAGCTGTATGTCATCGAAGGGCTGGAGAACGGGACGCGGATCGCCCAGCTGATGAAGATCCATCACGCCGCTATCGACGGCGCTTCCGGGGCGCTCATGCTGTCGGCCATCCTCGATCTCGACCCCAACTTCCGCCCCACCGCAGGGCCGACGCCATGGGAGCCGGAAGCAATCCCCAGCGACGACGAGATGCTGCGCATCACCTTCGGCGAGTACCTACGGCGACCGGAGAAGATGATTCGCCTCGGGGTGCGCACCGTCCGCGATCTCGCCAAGGCCAGCCGGTCGGGCGGGCTCCGTTCGATCGCCGATCTCGTGGCCCAACCGATGCCAGGCCCTCTCGGCACCATGCTGCGTCAGCGACTGCGATCGCAATACGGCGACGACACCGACAAACCACCGGCGCTGCCACCCACGCACGCACCGCGCACTCCATGGAACATGGCGATCACCGCACATCGTCGCTTCGCGTACACCACGATTCCGCTCGAGGATGCCAAGACGATCCGCCGGGCTTTCGGCTGCACCTTCAACGACGTCGTGATGACGGTCTGCTCGGGCGCGTTGCGCGGCTACCTGATGCACCACGACTGCCTCCCCGAGGAGAGCCTGATCGCGATGGTGCCGGTCAGTGTGCGCACCGGCAACGAGACCGACACCTACCAGAACCGCGTGTCGGCGCTGCTGGCCGAACTGGCGACGAACGAACGCGACCCGGTGAAGCGGTTGAAGCGCGTGCAGCAGAGCATGACGATCGCCAAGGGAAACATGGCGGGTGTCCCGGCAGAGACGCTGATGGACTTCACCCAGTTCGCTCCCCCGGCCATCGCTGCCAGGGCGATGCGGATGGCCAGCCGCATGAAGATCGCCGACCGGATGAACCCACCGTTCAACGTGATCATCTCCAACGGTCCCGGGCCGAGCGAACCGTTGTACATGGCCGGGGCACAGTTGAAGCACTTCTACCCGGTCTCAGCGGTGGCAGATGGTCAGGGCCTGAACATGACGGTGCAGAGCTACAACGGCAACCTCGACTTCGGCTTCATCGCTTGCCGCGAACTCGTCCCCGACCTCTGGCTGTTGACCGACCTGTTGCAGGACTCGATGAAGGAGTTGCTGGCTGCTGCATCGAAGGTTGCCGCCGCTCGTGCCACTGCCAAACCTTCCAAACCTGCCAAGAAGTCCGCTGCAAAACCTGTAACCAAGTCCGTGCCCAAGCGAAAGGCCAGCTGACTGCGTACTGTGGTTCGGATGAACAGGACACGGCTCTTCGTCGCGCTGATTCCGATGGCGCTGCTGAGCATTGCGGGATGTGCACCTGATCCCGACGACGGCCCCAACGCGATACGCCCGGGCGACAGCACCACTCCCGCGGCAACCGGCGTGGAATCAGCAGGCGGCTCGGATGGCTCGGCACAAACGACCATTGTCGGCAGCAGCGGAAACGACCAGGCCACCGACACCGTGGCGACCAGTTCGACGGTCGGCTCGGTCACTGTCTCGACCACTTCACCGACGACCGGAAGTGGTTCCGGCAGCGCCGGTGGGTTCGGTTCGACCGGTTCCGGGGGTTCCACAGGGTCGGGCGGTTCTGGCGGCGGAACAGGCGCCGGCACCACGACCATTCCGGGTGGCACGACCGGATCGGGTGGCTCGGGGGGTTCCGGCGGCGAAACGCCCACCACGCTGCCCTCAGGCGGCAAGATCGCCCTCGACGTGAATGCCCAGGCGGTCTATGGCTTCGGCGTCGGGCCGGCGTCCACCACCGATGTGCTCGCCCAGGTGTCGTCACATCTCGGCGCGGTCACCCACGACACAGATTGGTACACGCTGCCGCGCACATCGACCGACGCCATCAGCGATTGCCTGGCCGATCAGGAATCACGCATCCTTCGGTGGGGCGACCTGTCGATCGCCTTCTGGCGAAAGGCCGGCGTGGAGTCGATCTGGAGCTGGTCGGTCGGCGACCCGAGCGTCTCGGGATACGGCGACCGGCGCGAGCCCAACATCCCCGCATCGCCGGCGCCGACCGGTCTGCGCACCGGCGAAGACATCGGCATCGGTTCGACGTTCGACGATGTTGCTGCGGTCTACAAGCAGCGGTTCCAGTTCTTCCCGCTGACTCCCGAGGACACCAGCGGCATCCACCTCGCCACCGCCGCCAACGCGACACCGGCCGGTGCGACCATATCGCTCCTGGAGCTCGGCGGGCCCATCATCGGAATCGGCTCCACCCTCCACTTCTGCTGACCCGCCAGAACCCCTGAGTGGAGTGTTCCACGCCCACCTGGGTGACATCAACGCCTTGAGACACTCCAACGTGGTTAGTCCTCGGTGGGCGGCACGGGCGGGGTCTGGGTCGGTAACCCCACCAGGTGGCCGGTGTCGTTGTAGCGGATGAGCCGCCACAGGTTGTCTTTGACCAAGTGGATCTCGGTGATCGAGGTGTTGACCGTGCGGATCTCGAACGCGCCGGTACCGGGGCGACTTCAGCGCCAGCCGTAGGGCAGCGTCGACGACGCCGCCATGGCAGGCCACGACCACCGTCTGATCGGCGTAGGCGTCGGTGGTGCGCCGAATCGCCTGGCCGACGCGGAACTGGAACGCAGCGATCGTCTCGCCACCTGGAAAGCTGGTCCCGAAGGGGTCACCTTCCCACCAGCCGACGCCGTACCGCTCGACGTAGTCGTCGAACGCCATGCCATCACAGTCCGGGCCGGGATCGTGCTCACCGAACCCGGCGTCTTCGATGACCGCAAGGTCGCCGAGGGCGGGTGCCAGGATCTCGGCAGTCTCCCGGGCGCGGGCGTAGTGGCTGGCGATCAGCACGTCGGCGGCGATCTCGCCGCTGACGGCCCATCGATCACGAAGCCGTTCGGCTTGCTGTCGCCCGAGGTCGGAGAGCCCGCTGCAGGTACGCGGACCACCGATCACCCGAGCGACCGTTGTCTTGGATTCTCCATGGCGAACGAGCACGAGACGGGTCACAGAGGGTCGAGCTTACTTTTCGTTCGCGTTCGCCGGGCTGTCCGACCAGCGACCCCTAACTTGATTGTCGTGCGTGGAGTTGACAGGTTGACCATTCGATCAACCGCCACCGATCCCCGCGCGGCAACGTTGTTGGCCGACGCGCATTCCCTTGGGTTGACCGATATCACCTCGATCGATGTCGCTGACCTGGTCTTTGTCGCCGGTGACAGCGATCGAACGCAGCTCGAGTCACTGCTCGTCGATCGCCTGCTGCAGACGGGCGACTGGTCTGTACCGCAATCCCCGGCGATCGAAACGGCGCTGCTGCCGGGTGTGACCGATGCCGCAGCGCAGGCGGTGGCGCTGGCCGCTGACACGATCGGCACCCCGGTGGCCGCAGTCGCCACGGGCACCCGCTATGAGATCGGCGGCGACGTCGACGAGATCACGATGTCGGCCCTGGCCAAGCGGGTGCTGGCCAACGAGGTCATCGAGAGATGGTCCATCGGTCCGATCGAGCCGACCTTCGTCGATGCAGAAGCAGTCACCGACCTCGGCGTCGAGTTGGTCGACCTCGACGGGCTCGACGACGACGCCCTCTCGATCGTGAACCGCGAGCGCGGTCTGTCGCTCGATCTGGCCGAACTCCACGCGATCGCCGCACACTTCCGTTCCGCCGGCCGGGCCCCGACCGATGTCGAACTGGAGACGCTTGCCCAGACGTGGAGCGAGCACTGCGCGCACAAGACCTTCCGGGCCATGATCACCACCGCCGATGGGCAGACCATCACGCCGCTCATGCAACAGCTGCGCGATGCCACCAATGCCATCGATGCTCCGTTCCTCCGCAGCGCGTTCGTCGGCAATGCCGGCATCGTCTCGTTCTCGCCGGGCACGACCATCGCGGTGAAGGCCGAGACCCACAACCACCCGTCCGCGATCGAGCCGTTCGGTGGCTCGAACACGGGTGTCGGTGGCGTGATCCGCGACGTGATGGGGGCTGCCCATCGGCCGATCGCGGTGACCGACATCTTGTGCTTCGGCCCCACCGATCTCGAAGCTGACCAGCTGCCCGACGGTGTCCTGCACCCGCGGCTGATCGAAGCCGGCGTGATCGCCGGCGTCGCCGACTATGGCAACAAGATCGGCTTGCCGACGATCGCCGGCGCCGTGCTGTACGACCCTGGCTACATCGCCAATCCACTCGTGTACTGCGGCTGCATCGGTATCGCCGACGACGCTCCTCCACTGACCGGGCCGCACGCCGGTGACCTCGTCGTCGTACTCGGGGGTCGTACGGGCCGCGACGGCCTCCGCGGCGCAACGTTCTCGAGCGCGACGATGGACGCGACCACCGGCGATGTCGCCGGCGCCAGTGTGCAGATCGGCGACCCGATCGTCGAGAAGCTGCTGATCGATGTGCTGCGTGAGGCCACTGGCCTGTTCACGGCCATCACCGATTGCGGCGCAGGCGGGCTGTCGTCGGCGATCGGCGAGATGGCCGAAGAGATCGGCGCCGACGTCGATCTGGCCGGTGCACCGTTGAAGTACCCAGGGCTGCGACCTTGGGAGGTGTGGCTCAGTGAGGCCCAGGAGCGCATGGTCGTCGCTGTCGCCGAGACCGCTTGGTTGCAATTGCAACAACTCTGCGATCGCCACGGCATCGAAGCGACGGTGCTGGGCACGTTCACCGGCGACGGCGTGCTGCACGTGCGCCATGGCGACACGACTGTGCTTCGTCTCGACACCAACTTCCTGCACGACGGGCGACCTCAGCGCAGCATGGAGGCGGTGGTGCCCTCTCCCGACCGTCGAAGCGCCGAGCCGCCGCAGTGCACCGACATCGCTGCGACCCTGTTGGCGTTGCTGCGCCACCCGAACATCGCATCCAAGGAGGCGGTGATCCGCAGGTACGACCACGAGATCCTCGGCAGCACCGTTGTGCGGCCCCTGATCGGCCGGAACCATGATGGCCACGCCGACGGTGTGGTGATCGCCGACCCGGCCGACACCCACGGCCTGGCGATCGGGATCGGCGTCAACCCATGGTTCGGTGAGATCGACCCAGAGCGCATGGCCCTTGCCGTCGTCGACGAGGCCATCCGCAACGTCGTCGCCGTGGGCGCAGACCCCGACCAGGTGGCGCTGCTCGACAACTTCTCGTGGGGTGACCCCCGGCGACCCTCGACCCTCGGCGAACTGGTCGCTGCCGTCGATGGTTGCTGCGCGGCCTCAATCGCCCACGGCGCACCGTTCGTCAGCGGGAAGGATTCGTTGAACAACGAATATCTCGGCGCCGATGGGGCTCGCCATTCGGTACCACCGACGCTGGTGATCACCGCCGTCGCCTACGTTCCGGATGCGAACGCTGTCGTGACCCCCGACCTGAAGCGGGCCGGCAACATGGTCGTGCAGATCGGTGCGACATCGTGCGAGTTCGGCGGCAGTCACTTCGCCAAGGTCCACGACCTGCCAGGAAGGGCCACCGTGCCGGCGCCCGACGCTGCGGCACCCGTGCGCTATCGCCGGCTGCACCAGGCGCTGCGTTCCGGGCGAATCGCCGCATGTCACGATCTCAGCGAGGGTGGGCTCGCTGTCGCCCTGGCCGAGATGGCGATCGCCGGCCGCCTCGGCTTGTCGATCGTCACGCTGCCCGGACCGGACCACGTCTCGGCACTGTTCAGTGAATCGTCGAGCCGGTTCGTGTGCGAGATCGCCGCGACCGACGTTGCCTGGCTGACCGAGAAACTGGGCGAGCCCGTGGTTGTCCTCGGCACCGTGGTCGATTCGCCGGAGCTCGTGCTGGCACTGCCCGGTGCCGAGCCGATCTCGCTCGACGCGCTCGTGACCGCATTCGGAGCCCAGCCATGAGTCGCCCGACCGCACTCGTGTTGGCTGCAGCCGGGACGAATCGCGATCACGACGTCGCCTTCGCCCTCGACCTCGCCGGTGCCGAGGCACGCATCACACTGCTGTCGGAGTTGATCGAGCGACCCGCACTACTCGACGAGGGCCAGATGGTCGTGATCGCCGGCGGCTTCAGCTATGCCGATGCTCTTGGCGCCGGGCGAATGTTCGCATTGCAACTCGAACACCGCGTCGGTGGCGCGTTGCGCGGGTTCGTCACGGCCGGCAAGCCGGTGATCGGCATCTGCAACGGGTTCCAGGTGCTGACGCGCACCGGTCTGCTGCCCGGCGCCCTCGGCCACAACGCCAGCGGCCACTTCCAGTGCGAATGGGTCACGCTGCAGGCAGCCGCCAGCCGATGCATCTGGACCACGGAGATCACCACGATCGACTGCCCGATCGCACACGGCGAAGGCCGCTACACCCACCCCGATCCGTCCGCGCTGGCGGCGGCCGGCCAGGTCGCGCTCCGCTACCGCGCCGGCAACCCCAACGGCTCGATCGACGACATCGCCGGCGTGTGTGACGCCAGCGGGGTGGTGCTGGGGCTGATGCCTCACCCCGAGAACCACGTCGTCGCCCGCCAGTTCCCCGGCTTCACGCATGGCGCCCATGGCGCACTGGGGCTGGCGTTGTTCGAGCAGGGCGTGCGCTACGCCAAGGAGCGATGAGCATGCACGATCCATTCCTCGACATCGACCTGCCGCTCGACGACCGCCGCGATGGCAAGGTCCGAGTGTCGTACGCCTACGGCGACGGTCGGCGACTCTTCGTCACGACCGATCGACTGTCGGCGTTCGACCGCGTGATCGCCGGTGTTCCGTACAAGGGCCAGGTCCTCAACCAGCTGAGCGCATGGTGGTTCGAGCGCACCGGCGACGTCGTCGCCAACCACGTCGTCGATCTCCCCGACCCGAACGTGCTCGTTGCCCGAGCCGCCCAGCCGTTGCCGGTCGAGGTCGTCGTGCGCGGCTACATCACCGGTGTCACGACCACATCGCTGTGGCGGCAATACGCTGATGGAGCGCGCACGATCTACGGGTACCACTTCTCCGACGGGCTTCGGAAGAACACCGAGCTGCCGTCGGCGATCGTCACCCCGACCACCAAGGCCGAGCACGGGGGTCACGACGAGCCGCTGAGCCCTAGCGACGTCACCCGCAAAGGCCTCGTCGCCCCGGACCTGTGGCGAACGGTCGAGTCCGCCGCGTTGGAGCTGTTCGCCCGCGGACAGGAGATCGCCCGCAAATCCGGATTGATCCTGGCCGACACGAAGTACGAGTTCGGCACCACGCCGGCCGGTGAGCTGTTGTTGATCGACGAGGTGCACACGCCCGACTCATCGCGCTATTGGGTCGCCGACACCTACGAGCAGCGGCTGAGCGCCAACGAGGAGCCAGAGAGCCTCGACAAGGAAGTCGTGCGGCGAGCGTTGATCGACGCCGGCTACGACGGCGATGGGGCGCCACCAGAGCTGGCCTCCGAGGTGTGGGAAGCCACATCACTTCGCTACATCGATGCATATGAGCGCTTGACCGGCCTGACGTTCCAGCCCGGCAGTTACCCGGTCGAAGACCGGATCAGGGAGGTCCTCGGGCATGCTGCCTGACCAGTCACCAGTGAACTTCACCGGGCGTTCCGGCTCCGACTCACCCCGCGAGGAGTGCGGCGTGTTCGGCGTGTCGACGCCACACGGCGAAGGCGTGGCCCAGACCGTGTTCTTCGGGTTGTTCGCGTTGCAACATCGCGGCCAGGAGGCCGCCGGCATCGCGGTCAGCGACGGCAGCCGAGTGCGGTTGCACAAAGACACCGGGCTGGTTGCCAACGTGTTCACGCCGGCGACCATGAACACCCTTGCCGGCTACCACGGCATCGGGCACACCCGCTACAGCACCACGGGCGCCAACGCGCAGCGCAATCATCAACCGTTCCTCGTCGAGACCATGCACGGCCCGCTGGCACTTGCCCACAACGGCAATCTCGTCAACGCGCCGGCGCTGCGCGACGAACTGCTGACGCGTGGCTTCGGCCTCACCGCTACCAGCGACACCGAAGTGATGACGTTGATGCTCGCCGCGGCCGGCGGCAAGACATGGGAAGACCGCGTCGAGCGAACCCTGCCCGCCTGGAAGGGCGCCTACTCGCTGGTGATCCTCGCTGCCGATCGCGTCATCGCCGTTCGCGACCCGTGGGGCTTCCGGCCGATGAGCGTCGGGCGGCTGCCGCACGGCGGCTACGCCGTCGCCTCCGAGACCTGCGCGCTCAGCACGCTGGGTTGCCTCGACATCAGTGAAGTCGCGCCGGGCGAGATCGTCAGCTTGCACGGCGCCGAGATCACCCGTCGCCAGGCGTTGACCCCGGCGGCGCGCTCGGCACGCTGCACGTTCGAGTTCGTCTACTTCAGCCGCCCCGACAGCGTGTGGGCAGACCGCAACATGCACCACGTTCGTCAGCGCCTCGGCGAAGAGTTGGCCACCGAGGCACCAGCAGTGGCCGATGTCGTGATTCCCGTTCCCGACTCGTCGATCCCCGCGGCGATCGGCTTCAGCAGGGCCAGCGGCATTCCGCACAACGACGGGCTGATCAAAAACCGGTACATCGGTCGCACCTTCATCGAGCCGACGCAGGATCTGCGCGAGCGCGGGGTGGCACTGAAGTTCAACGCGCTCGCCGAGAACCTGACCGGCAAACGAGTGGTGATGATCGACGATTCGTTGGTCCGCGGCACGACGGCCGGTCCACTGGTGAAGTTGCTGCGCGAGGCTGGAGCGACCGAGGTGCACGTGCGCATCACCTGCCCGCCCATCACCCACGCCTGCCACTTCGGGGTCGACATGGGTCACGATGGCGACCTGATGGCGGCACGCCTCAGCGTCGAGGAGATGCGCGTGCACATCGATGCCGACTCGCTGGCGTTCCTCTCGCTCGACGGCATGATGCGGGCGATCACGGTCGACCCGGGTGACGAGGTCAAAGGCGACGCCGAAGGGTATTGCAACGCCTGCTTCACCGGGCGGTACCCCATGGAAGTCGCCGACGCGCAGGCCAAGCTTGCATTCGAGGGCGTGCTGGCATGAGAGTGCTGGTGATCGGCTCGGGTGGCCGTGAGTCGGCACTGGCGTGGGCCTGCCGGCGCCACGGGCACGACGTGACGATTGCCCCGCAACTAGCCCCCGATGCAACCGCTGATCTGGTCATCGTCGGGCCCGAGACCGCCTTGGCG
>JANPOJ010000023.1:0-1643 GCA_031427935.1 Ilumatobacteraceae bacterium
GCTGGTCGCCGCGCTCGGCCTCCCGCCTTCTTCTTTCGGCGTGATCGCCTCGATCATCTCCGCCAACGCAGCCACGTTGCAGCAGGCCGCGCTCGTCGTGACCGTGCCAGCCAACCTCACGCCGAGTCTGGGCTCGGCGCGCGGCGACAAGCCGGTGATCTACGCCGATGGATGCATCCTCAGCAACGGCCAGGTGAGAGCGAAAGACTGCGTCTACGGCGACCCAACCTCCGCACACACCATCGTGCTCTTCGGCGACTCGCACGCGGCGCAGTGGTTCCCGGCGCTGCAGGACATCTCTCTGCGCAACCACTGGCGCCTCGAGGTGCTGACCAAGAAGGGCTGTCCCACCGCTGACATCCCGATCGCCGACCCGGCACGCGGTCCCGAGTGCGGGCCGTGGCGCACGTCGGTGCTCGCCCGGCTGTCCGACGAGCACCCCGACCTCGTCATCATGTCGGCCTACCGGTACAACACGACCAGCGCGGCAATCGGCTCGAACCCCGACGAGGTGTGGCGCAACGGCATGCAGTCGACGCTCGACCATGTTCGGCCACTCGCCGGCAACGTGATGGTGCTCGGTGACACGCCGACGCCACTGGGCGACGTACCGGGCTGTGTTGCGTCGCATCTTCGACGTGTCACCGACTGCATGAACCTGCGATCCGCGGCGATCAAGCCGGCACGCCTGGGTGTCGAGCTCGATGTTGCCGCTGCACACGACGCGTCGTTCGTGCCCACCGGTGATTGGCTGTGCACGTCGAGCGAGTGCCCGGTGGTCATCGGCAACCTGCTCGTCTATCGCGACAACAGCCACATCACCACGGCCGCCTCGGTGTGGCTCGAGCCGTATCTGGAGGCCGCGGTCAAGCCGTTGCTCGATCATCTCGCACCACCCGGCGCGTAGCCCAAATTCGGTAGTCCCGTCAGACGTCGTGCTCGAAGCGGTAGCCCAAGCCCAAGTCGGTGATGAAGTGCTTCGGCCGAGCCCCGTCGGCCTCCAACTTGCGGCGGATGTGACCCATGTGGACTCGCAGCCGGCTTTCCCGCCAGCGATCCCCGACGGCGAGGGCCGGGATGATCAGGAAGAACCTCCCGATCAGCATGGCGATGCCCTGCGTGACCGTGTACCACTGTGTGCCGGTTCCCTGGTAGGCGAACGCAACCCCTTGTTGTTGGCGGCCGAGGCGAGGTTGTTCAGCACCTCCGACAGGCCGTGCGTGCCAGGTTGATAGGTCGCCGCGCTCTTCAGGGTCATCGATGCCGCGGCGAAGACCAGCAGCGCGATCGGCATGGCGAGGATGAAGAGGGTCACCAACTTCATCTCCGCGGCCTGGATCTTCTTGCCGAGGTACTCCGATGTGCGGCCGACCGTCAGCCCGGCGATGAACACGCCAGGAGGGCGTAGTGCAGCACCCCCATCAATCCGACGCCGACTCCGCCGGGTGACACCTCGCCCAGCATCATGTGGGCCATCGGTGCCACACCGCCGAGCGGAGTGAACGAGTCGTGCATGCAGTTGACCGAGCCGTTCGACGTGCCGGTGGTGGCCCTGGCCCAGATGCCGCACGCCGCGCTATCGATGCGCACCTCTTTGCCTTCCATGTTGCCGCCCGACTGGTAGGTCGACGTCGACTGGTCGA
>JANPOJ010000024.1:0-9389 GCA_031427935.1 Ilumatobacteraceae bacterium
CCAGCGGCCGTCGCGCTCGACCGTCATCAGCAGTTGCGCCGGGTCGCTGGTGCCCAGGTCCGCCGCAACTTGGCCCGGCGTCGGGTTGTTGAGCAGTGCCCGCACCTTGTCGCCAAAGGGGAACGCCGTCGGGTCGAACGAGGCACTGAGGCGGCCACCGGTCACCGACACCTCCGCCAGTCCACCCTCGAGGAAGTTGGTGTCGAGCGTCAGATCATCGACCGCGATGTCGATGCCCTGTACGCCGCTGGTGTTGAAGTCAGCGGAGACCAGACCGATCCGCTTGGCGTCGGTCGTTGCCGCATCGACGGCGGCGCGCAGCACGCCAACCTCCTCGGGCAAGGTCACGTCGATCATGCCCAGCAGATCCTCGTGCTCCAGTGCGGAGACGAACGTCGTCACCGCCTCTTGCGGGGTGGCCGCGCCACCGTCGTTGCTGGCCCCGAGGAACGAATAGGTGGTGAACCCACCGGCGCCCACCAGGGCCGTGACCGCGGCGATCACACCAGCCCGGCGCCGACGACGAGACGAACGGGCAGTGGCCACCACCGGCACCTCACCAGGGATGTGCACGGTGGTGGGTGCGTGGTCGGCGAGTTGGGCGAGTCGCTGCCGCAGCAGTGTCTCGGTCTGGGCGAACTCCTGGTCGGACATCGATTTCATCGGATCACCTCTCGAAGTTCGGCAAGCCCGCGCCGCACCAGGGTGCGAACGGTGGACCTGCGGCATTTCAGGATTCCTGCGATCTCCTCTTCGGGAAGATCACAGAGGTAGCGCAGCACGATCGCTGAACGCTGGCGGATGGGGAGGGCGATCAGCGCGTCACGCAGTTCGATCACGCCGACGTCGATCACGGAATCGTTCGGTTGATCGGGCGTCGGCGCAGCGACCGTGCGGCGGTGCAGGGAGCGGCAGCGATTGACCACGGCGACGCGCAGGTAGGCCGCCGGCTCAGCCAGGGTGTCGATGCGCGGCCCGACCTTGGCAAACACGTCGTGCACCACGTCTTCGGCGGCCGGTGCAGAACCGGTCAACACGAACGCGACGCGGAGCAGATCGCGATAGACCGCGGCATACACGGCCTCGGTGCCCTGCCAGGCTTTCGATTCCGCAATGGGAATGCGAGCCGACTCGGGGAAGGCGTCGCTCATAGCGAGATTCATACTGTGTCTCACGCACGAGCGTGACAATCCGTTTCAAGAAATTTCTAGGTCGGCTACACCATCGAACCGTCGACGAAGGTCGCCGCGACCAGCGGCACACCGGGGCGATAGACGAAGTCGATCGGGTTGGCGGTGGCGAGGATCACGATGTCGCCGCGCGACCCCGCCCTGATCGTGCCGATGTCGTCGCGCCGCAAGGCCGCGGCACCACCTGCCGTCGCAGCCCAGATGGCCTCGTCGATCGTCATGTGCATGTCGCGTACCGCAAGGGCGATGCAGAACCCCATCGACGTGGTGTAGCTCGAACCGGGATTGCAGTTGGAGGCGAGGGCGGCGACCCCGCCGGCGTCGAGCAACCGTCGGGCGTCGGGGTACGGCTGTCGGGTCGAGAAGTCGGTAGCCGGCAGGAAGGTGGCGACGGTTCCACCACCGGCGAGCGCGGCGATGTCGTCGTCGGAGAGATAGGTGCAGTGGTCGGCCGAGGCACACCCGAGCTCGACCGCCAGTTGCGCACCTGGACCGTGACCGAGTTGATTGGCGTGCAACCGCGTGCCGAGCCCTGCCGCCTTGCCGGCCTCCAGGACCGCGCGCGACTGGTCGGCATCGAACGCACCGCGCTCGCAGAACGCATCGATCCATTTCGCGTGCGGAGCACACGCGGACAACATGTCGCCACAGACCAGTTCGACGTAGTCGTCGACCCGACCCTCGAACTCCGACGGCACGACGTGGGCGCCGAGGAAGGTGGTCTCGTCGGTCAGTTGCCGGGCCACCCGCAAGGTACGCGCCTCGTCGACGGCGGTCAACCCGTAGCCCGACTTGATCTCGATCGTCGTGGTGCCGGCGCGCCTCGCCTCCGCCAGCAACAGCGTGGCGCGGGCCAGCAACTCGTCGTCGGTCGCACCTCGGGTCGCATCAACCGTCGCTCGGATGCCACCTGCCTCGTACGGCCGACCCGCCATGCGCGCCGCGAACTCGGCGGAGCGATCGCCGGCGAACACGAGGTGGCTGTGGCTGTCGACGAACCCGGGCAGCGCGCAGCGCCCGGCCGCATCGATCCGCTCGTCGGCGGGCGGCGCGGTGCCGGTGCCGACGTCCGCTATCACCCCGTCGACCACCACGACCCAGGCATCGTGCAACTCACCGGTCGGCCCGGTCTCGAAGCTCGCGTCGTTGGTGATGAGGCGACCGATGTTGTCGACGACAACCGATCGGCCAGTCACGCCCACGCCTGCCTGATCGAGTGGTCGAGCGCGTCGGTGACCTCGATGGTCTGGTGCACGCCACCCGCGACAACGACACGACCACCGACCACGACGTGGTGCACGTCGCCGGCCGTCGCCGCGAACACCACCGCCGCTGCCGCATGATCGAAGTCGGTGCCGGCGAGGCGGGGCGTCGTGAGGTCGACCGAGGTCAGGTCGGCCAACGCGCCGACCGCGATGCGCCCACCGTCGTGCCACCCGAGGCTGCGATACCCCGCGACGGTCGCTGCTGCCAGCAGTTCGCCGGGGCGATGGCTCCCCCGCCGCAACGACACCAGGCGCTCGTCGAGCTCGATCGCCCGCGCCTCCTCGAACGGATCGATGACCGCATGCGAGTCGCTACCGATCGCCATCGCGATTCCAGCTGAGCGAAACCTGCCGGTTGGGCCGATGCCGTCGGCAAGGTCGCGTTCGGTCGTCGGGCACAGGCAGCACGTCGAACGACTCGAGCGCAGCAGGCCGATGTCGTCGTCGGTCAGATGCGTGGCGTGCACCGCAGTGAACCGCTCGCCGAGCACGCCGTGGCGGTCGAGCAGCTCGGTCGGCGTGCAACCGTGCACGGCGATGCTCTGCTCGTTCTCCGCCGGCTGCTCGCTGACGTGGGCATGCAGCGGCGCGTGATGTGCCGCTGCCCACGCCGCGACCGTCGACATCGCCTCCGGCGCGACGCTGCGAACGGAGTGGATGGCCGCGCCGATCTTGGCAATGCTCGTGTTCATCAACCCGTCGACGCGTGTGGCCCACGCGTCGGCACCGCCGTCGTCGAAACGCCGTTGTGTGTCGTTCAGCGGGGCGTCGGGGGTCATCCCCGCTTGCAGGTAGCAGGCGTCGAGCAGCGTGATGCGAATGCCGGCCGCCGCTGCGGCTTGCAGCAGGACGTGGCCCATCTCGTTCGGTACTGCGTATGGCACGCCACCGCGATCGTGGTGGAGGTAGTGGAACTCGCCGACACACGTGAATCCGGCCAGCACCATCTCGGCGAACGTCGCTGTGGCCAGGTCGCGATACGTCTCGGGATCGAGCCGATCGGCTAGCGCATACATCCGGTCGCGCCACGTCCAGAACGATCCGGATTCGCCGTGTGTACGCCCGCGCAACGCACGGTGGAAGGCGTGGCTGTGGGCGTTGGCCATGCCGGGCAGCGTGAGACCACCCAGGCGCTGGGCTCCGCGCAGCGGCAACCCGCCGACGCTGACCGCCGTGATCAGATCGTGCTCGACCGTGATGTTGACGCCGCGCTCGACCCTGCCATCGAGGTCACCGAGCCACGCCAGTTCACACCAGTACGTCGTCACGGTCGCCTGCTCACGATCCCACTCGGGCGACGAACTCGGTGATCCGCTCGATGAACGCCGCACGGTGGAAGCGCTCGAACTGCTCCCACGTCGTGAACGTTCGCGGGTCGACGACCCGGTCGAGGAACAGCACACCATCGAGATGATCACACTCGTGCTGGAACGTGCCGGCGGTCAGCCCTCGCCGGATCTCGTCGACGGCGACGCCGTGGCGATCGAGGTATCGCACACGCACGTTGACGTGTCGCATCACCGAGGCGCGCAGGTTCGGCACCGACAGGCACCCCTCGTTGATCTCGACCAACTCGTCGTCGACCGGCTCGATGACCGGGTTGACCACCACGGTCAACGGGATCCGCGGCTTGTACGGGTAGCGCGGGTTGTCGCCGACCTCGATCGCTGCGATCCGCACCGGCACCCCGACCTGGTTGGCGGCCAGCCCGGCGCCGTTGGCGTGGCGCATCGTCTCGATGAGGTCGTCGATGAACTGTTGCGTCTCGGGCGTCGCCAACTCCTCCACGGTCACGTCGCGGGCGCGCTCGCGCAGCACCGGGTGCCCGACGGTGACGATGTCACGAACGCTCACGGGGCCTCCGACATGGGGATGCGCACACCCCGTTCGGCGGCGACGTCGATCGCTCGCTGGTAACCGGCGTCGGCGTGGCGGATCACGCCCATCCCCGGGTCGGTGACCAGCACCCGACCGAGCTTCTGGGCAGCGAGTTCGGTGCCGTCGGCCACCACCACCATGCCGGCGTGGATCGAGCGACCGATGCCCACTCCGCCACCGTGGTGGATGCTGACCCATGTGGCGCCGCTGGAGGTGTTGACCAGCGCGTTCAGCAGTGGCCAGTCGGCGATCGCATCGCTGCCGTCGGCCATCGCCTCGGTCTCGCGATACGGCGAGGCGACCGAGCCTGAATCGAGGTGGTCGCGACCGATCACGAGCGGCGCCGACACCGCACCCGTGCGCACCATCTCGTTGAAGCGCAGACCCAGGCGATGACGTTCGCCGTACCCGAGCCAACAGATCCGCGCCGGCAACCCCTGGAACGCGACCTTCTCGCTGGCCAACTTGATCCACCGATGCAGACCCTCGTCGTCGGGGAACTCGTCGAGCACCGCCTGATCGGTGGCGGCGATATCGGCCGGGTCGCCCGACAACGCAACCCACCGGAACGGGCCCTTGCCCTCGCAGAACAGCGGGCGGATGTAGGCGGGAATGAAGCCGGGATAGTCGAAGGCGCGGTCGAAGCCGCCGAGCCTTGCCTCCGTGCGCAAGCTGTTGCCGTAGTCGAAGACCTCCCGACCGCGATCGAGGAACCCGACCATCGCCCTGCAATGCGTCGCCATGCTCTCGCGGGCGCGGCGGATGAGCTCCTGCGGATCAGTGCGACCCAGTTCGGCCGTGGCCTCGGGCGTGAGGTCAGCAGGTACGTAGCTCAGCGGATCGTGGGCGCTGGTCTGGTCGGTCACGATGTCGGCGGGAAAGTCCATCTCCAACAACCTCGGCAGCACGATCGCGGCATTGCCGACCAGGCCGACCGACAGCGGCCGCTTCTCGTCGCGAGCACGTATGCAGCGGTCGACGGCATCCTCCAGCGAGTCCGCCACCTCGTCGAGGTAGTGGGTCTCGACGCGCCGACCGACGCGCCACGCATCGACGTCGACGCACAGTGCCACGCCACCGTTCATGGTCACGGCCAGGGGCTGCGCGCCACCCATCCCACCCAGGCCGGCCGTCAGCGTGATCGTGCCCGCCAGCGTGCCACCGAACTTACGACGACCGATCTCGGCGAAACACTCGTACGTGCCCTGCAGGATCCCCTGCGTGCCGATGTAGATCCACGAACCGGCCGTCATCTGGCCGTACATGGTCAGGCCGAGCGCCTCGAGGCGGCGGAACTCCTCCCAGTTGCCCCACTCGGGAACCAGGTTGGAGTTGGCGATCAGTACGCGCGGTGCCCACTCGTGGGTGCGAAACACGCCGACCGGCTTGCCCGACTGCACCAGCATCGTCTCGTCGTCGGCCAGCGTGGTCAGCGTGCGAATCATCGCGTCGTAGGCGTCCCACGAACGCGCCGCGCGGCCGGTGCCGCCGTACACGACGAGGTCGTCGGGTCGCTCGGCAACCTCCGGATCGAGGTTGTTCATCAACATGCGCATGGCTGCTTCTTGTTGCCATCCGCGACACGTCAACGTCGAGCCCCGTGGTGCCCGTACGGGCCGTGGTCCTGACATCGTCGTTCCCCTTTCGTCGTTCCCTCGGCCGATCAATCGAGCGGGCCGGTGACCCGCTCGACCGCAGCCAACATCTCGCCGCTCATCACCATCGCCTCGGCGCGACCGAGCTCCGGTGACAACCACCGGTCGGGTCCTGGCCCGGCCACCCCCGCTTCGCGCAACGCGGCCAACGCGGCCGCCGTCGGCTCGGCGGGCTGCAGCGGTCGACGCAGATCGATGCCGCGCGCTGCGCACACCAACTCGCACCCGATGATCCTGCCGAGGTTGGCCACCGAGGCGCGCAGCTTGCGCGCCGCACCCCACCCCATCGACACGTGGTCCTCCTGCATCGCCGACGTCGGCAGCGAGTCGACGCTGGCCGGCGACGCCAGGCGTCGGTTCTCGGCGACCATCGCCGCCTGGGTGTAGTGAGCAATCATCAACCCCGAGTTCACGCCTGCATCCTCGGCGAGGAACGGCGGGAGGCCGTGCGAGCGGGTGCGATCGAGCATGCGATCCGTGCGCCGTTCGGCGATGGCGCCGACCTCGGCGGCCGCGATCGCCAGGAAGTCACAGGCGAACCCCACCGGGGCCCCGTGGAAGTGCCCACACGACTCGACCCGACCATCGGGCAACACGCTGGGGTTGTCGATCGCCGACCTCAACTCGGTGTCGGCGACTGACCGCGAGAAGGTGATGGTGTCGCGCGCCGCGCCATGCACCTGCGGTGTGCAACGTAGCGAGTACGCGTCTTGCACGCGCGGGTCATCGGTGCGGTGACTCGCCACGATCGGGCTGTCGACCAGCAAGCGACGGAGGTTGTCGGCCGACATGGTCTGGCCGTGATGAGGGCGCAACGCCATCAGGTCGGCGGCAAACGCCCGATCGGTGGCCATCAACGCTTCCACGCTCATCGCCGCGGCGATGTCGGCGGTGCGCACCAGCATGTCGAGATCGGCGAGGGCCAGCACCAACATGCCGAGCATCCCGTCGGTGCCGTTGATCAGCGCCAGTCCCTCCTTGGCGCGCAACGTGACGGGAGCGATGCCGGCAGCCGCCATCGCCTCGGCGCACTCACCTTCGCCGATCAGGGCAAGGGCAACGGTGGCGAGCGGGGCGAGATCGCCGCTGGCACCCAGCGAACCGTGTTCGTGAACCGCAGGGATGACGTCGGCGTTCAGCAGGGCGAGGATCGTGTCGATCACCACTTGCCGCACACCCGAGAACCCCATCGCCAGCGTGCGCGCCCGCAGCAGCATCATCGCCCGCACGACTTCTGTCTCGACGAGCGGCCCCATGCCGGCCGCATGCGATCGGATGAGGGCGCGCTGCAACTCCTCGCGTCGTTCCGGTGGGATCACCGTCGTCGCCAGCGAACCGAAGCCGGTGGAGATGCCGTACACCGCAGCGTCGCGTGCGGCCAGACCTTCGACGATCGCCGCGCTGCGAGCGACCGCGACGCGGGCCGATTCCGACACGCTGACCCTGGCCCCCCGGCGTGCGACGGCGACGACATCGTCGGCAGTGACGCCAGTCGAACCGAGAACGATATCGCTCGCCGTGAATTCCATCAGTCGGTAACTTACGTTGCGCGCGGACAGCGTGTGGCTTCTGCCGGAATTCGGATCGGCGGGTAGCGTGCGCCCATGGCTGGTTCGATTCTTGGCACCCGTGTGCTGCGTACGGAAGATCCCGAGTTGCTGTTCGGCGTCGGGGAATATGTCGGCGACCTCGACTTGGGCAACCAGTTGCACATGGTCTTCGTTCGCTCCGAGATGGCGCACGCGCTGATCACGGGCATCGACACCGACGCGGCCAAGCAAGCACCCGGGGTCGTTGCGGTGTTCACTGCCGCCGACCTCGGCATCGCCCCGTTCCAGAGCATGGCCACGGTGCACGACGACTTTGCCCGGCCAGCACTGGCGGGCGACAAGGTGCGCTTCGTGGGCGAGGCAATCGTCGCCGTCGTGGCCGAGACGATGGTGCAGGCCAAAGACGCTGCCGACATGGTGATCGTCGACTACGAGGTGCTGCCCGCCGTGGTCACGGCCGATGAGGCGTTGACCCTCGGCGCGCCGTTGGTGTTCGAACAGCACGGCGACAACGTCGCCATCGCCACCACCGACCCGGTGAACCCGGATCTGTTCGGCGACGCCGACGTGATCATCCGCGGCCGGTACGTGAACCAGCGGCTGGCGGTTGCGCCGATGGAGCCCCACGGTGCTGCGTCAGCGATCGACGACGACGGCCGGCTGGTCGTCTACGGGTCCACGCAGATGCCCCACCTGCTGAAGATGCTGATGTGCCAGGCCCTGGGGGTCGGCACGGACGACCTTCACGTGGTCACCCCGCTCGTCGGTGGCGGCTTCGGCGGCAAGGCCGGCATCTACCCCGAACAGGTGGTGGTGGCTGCAGTGGCCCGGCAGTTGCAGCGACCCGTCGTGTGGGCCGCAACGCGGAGCGAAGACATGCTGGCGTTGTCGCACAGCCGCGGTCAGATCCAGTACGTCGAACTGGGTTGCAAGCGCGACGGCACGTTCACCGGGCTGCGCGTGCGACTGGTGGGCGACGGTGGCGCCTATCCCGGGATCGGCTCGTTCCTGCCCAGCGGAACGCGGCGAATGTCGAACGGTACGTACCGATTCAGCGGCATCCAGTTCGACGTCGTGGTGGCAACCACCAACACCACTCCGATGGGCGCCTACCGCGGCGCCGGGCGACCCGAGGCCACGGCGCTGCTCGAGCGCATCGTCGACCAAGCCTCGATCGAGCTCGGCATCGACCCGATCGAACTGCGCCGCCGCAACCTCCTGACCGACGACGTCTTCCCGTTCACCACGCTGACCGGCATCACCTACGACAGCGGGGCCTATGCCACGCCGCTCGACGCCGTCGCCCGATGGGCCGGCTACGACGAACTGCGACGCGAGCAGGCGGCCCGGCGAGCCAGTGGTGACCGCAAGCTGCTGGGCATCGGGGTCTCCGCGTACGTCGAGATCACGGCAGGCGGCAACACCAGCGAGTACGGCGCGGTGCAGGTTCACGACGACGGCACGGTGTCGGTGCTGGCCGGCACCTCGGCCCACGGCCAGGGGCACCAGACCTCGTTCGCGATGATCGTCAGCGACCAGACCGGCATCCCCATCGACCGCATCCGGTTGATCCCCGTCGACACCGACGTGGTGCGCAGCGGCGGCGGCACGGGCGGCTCGCGATCGCTGCAACTCGGCGGCTCGGCCGTGATGCGAGCCACGGAGTCGCTGGTCGACAAGGCCAAGCACCTCGCCGCACACATGCTCGAGGCGGATGTCGGCGACATCGTCGTCGACATCGAGTCCGGCACGGTGGGCGTGGCCGGTGTGCCGACCACCGGGCTCGATTGGGCGGCGCTCGCCACTGCCGCGGCGACCACCGATGGCGTGATCGATCATGCCGACGGCACC
>JANPOJ010000025.1:0-1555 GCA_031427935.1 Ilumatobacteraceae bacterium
CACCGGGACCTCGCCGAGTGGTCGACGTCTCGCTCGATCGAATGTCGCCTCACCCCCGACGCGTTCCGGTTGACCAATCCCGGCGGCCTCTATGGAGTCACCGCAGATCGCCTCGGGGTTCACCCGTTGACATCTGCTCGCAACCGCCGGCTCGTCGACATCTGCAAGTTCATCCGGACCAACGACGGCAACGTGGTCGAGGCGCTCGCCAGCGGCATCCCCGCAGCCCTGGCGGCGGTGCGAGACGCAGGCATGCCCGACCTCGACTTCTACGATCAAGGCATCACCTTCACCGTCACGATCCGACGACAGTCGGCCCCCCGACCACCCTCGCCGACCGGACCGTCGCGCCGAATCGGAACCGAACAATCCGAACTGCTCAAACTGTTGACGACCCCGAAGACCGTCGGCGAGCTCGCCGAGCAGCTGGCGATCTCTGTCAACGCCGTACGCAAACGGCTGACGTCACTGCGCTCGGCCGGCCTCGTGACCCAACACGGTGGGCCAGGACGCCACACCACCTACGAGCGATCGCCATGAATCGACAACGAACAGTCGCTCGTCTCTGCCGCTAGACACGGATGCCTCCATCACCCCAAGAATGTCGCCAACCCGTACACCATTTGTTGAGATTTCACACCGTGGAAGCAGCGACGGTTCGAGGCTGATGACGAACGCCGACCTCAAACCTGCCGAGGAGGATCGCGGGGACCACCCAGGCGATGGCGGACCCAGGCGAGAACATCAGCTTGTCGCGAAGAACCAGGCTGATGTTCTAGCCACCGTCGCCTGTGTCACCTGGGCCTTCGTCGTTCGACGAGGCGAGATTCACGCCCGAATCGAGTCATCGCCGGCTTCTTGTAGGCAATTTGTAGGCACGGCATGGATGCACCCCCACGAACATCAGCGCCGAAAATGATGATCTACCAGGCATTTCAATGGAGCGGGTGACGGGAATCGAACCCGCGTTCTCAGCTTGGGAAGCTGATGTTCTGCCTCTGAACTACACCCGCGTAGGTGGCACAGAGGTTAGCGTCGGCACGTGATTCTTTCCGACAGAACGTTGCGCGAACAGATTGCCGAAGGGCGCATCATCATCGAGCCCTTCGACGATTCATTCGTGCAACCATCGTCGATCGACGTGCGGATCAGCAACCTGTTCAGGGTGTTCCGCAACTTCACGGCACGGGTCATCGACGTGAAGGAAGACATGGCGACGTTGACCGAGCCGGTCGAGATCGAGGCCGACGGCGTCTTTATGTTGCACCCCGGCGAATTCGTGCTCGGCAGCACGCTGGAGCGCATCGGCGTGCCCGACGACCTGGTCGGGCGCATCGAAGGCAAGTCGAGCCTCGGCCGGCTCGGGCTGATCATCCACTCGACTGCTGGGTTCATCGACGCTGGATTCGACGGGCACATCACGCTGGAGCTCACCAACATCGCCACCTTGCCGATCACGCTGTACCCCGGCATGAAGATCGGCCAGGTCAGCTTCATGCAGATGACCACGCCCGCCGACAACCCATATGGCAGCGGGGCCCGGGGCTCCAAGTAC
>JANPOJ010000026.1:0-2205 GCA_031427935.1 Ilumatobacteraceae bacterium
ACGAAGACGGCGCCGCCACTCTTGACCGTCTGGTCGACGCCATGGTCGAAGAACTGCCCGAAGAACGTGAACAGGCTGTTGTACGGCGGCGAGAGGCCGATGTCAGTCGTCACGTTCGGGATGAACAACGTGGTGTGCTGCGGCACGCACCTGGCCGGGGTCAGCGGGATGATGTCCGCGCCGGTGATCGGATCTGTGGCGCACGGGACGATCCCGGGGGCGCCCTGGGTGCGCACCGGGAACCCGGCGGCGTGAACCGCGGCGGGGTTCGTCGAGGTCTGATCGACGATCAGGTTGCTGATCAAGCGGGGCTGCGTATCCGCGACCACGTTGCCGGCCAACTTCTGGGCGTAGCTCGATGGCTGGCCTGCGGTCGGGCCGAAGCCCGCCGGCACGACTTCAGCGTCGCGGAACACCGGGTTGGTCAGACGCGGGAACGGCTGATCGGCCGCCCCCAACACAGTCCGCAGGACCGGGACAGGCGTCCCGGTTTGGTGCAGCGCGGTCGAGCCATCCGGATTGGTGAGCACAGCCGGGACGAGGTTGTTGCAGCCACCGTCGACGGTGCGCAGACCGTACGACGTGAGGAAGTCGGGGATCTGGTCGGGGTTCGGGCCGACCAACGATGAGCAGTACTGCGGGTCGCCCGCAACGTTCGGGTTCGCACCCTGCGTCGGCTCAGCCCCTGCCAGTGATCGCGAGTGACGCTCGGCGATCTTGATCTGCTTCAAGATGAAAGCCAAGTCCGACGCGGTGACAGTGAAGCCCTGCCCCACCGGACCGGGCGCGGCGTTGACGCCGGCCCCGGTGACTAGTCCCGTACCGAACAGGCCGAGCACTGCGGCTATTCCTGCGGTGACTTGGACTTTGCGGCTCATGTGCCAGCCGGAGCGGCCATGGTCGGACCGTTGGGTCCGCTGCAGTACCGCCTCCTTCCGTGCATGAAGGCGCGCAATAGTACGCTCGTTCCCAAACATGTGTCCGTCCCTCTTCGTCCCGTCCTGCGCCCGATGGCAGGAACCGTTCACCACAATTCTACAAATCCCGAAAATGTCAAAGGGGTCTTTCGCCTGTGGCCCTACGGCGGGACCTGTGGCCTACTGACATCGGCCATTGGGCGTAAGCTCATCGAATTTTCTACACGCTGAGCGCTTGACGGAACTCGAAGGGCGTCATCTTGTCACTGCAACGATTTCGCCCGCTGTGGCGGTTGAAGCGCGATGATGCCCCCTCCATACGGGGAGGGGGCATCACCTTCAACTGTCCGGGAGGGACGGATGGTTGCCAGGGGACGATTGGCGCGGGCACGCCGTTTGGCTCCCATCCAGTTCCGGACGTTGGCCGGTGGGTGGGGATGGAGTTGTAGCTGCTCCACCCCTACCCGAGTGTTGTTGTTACGGAGCCAGGATGAAGTCCGTGGCGTCGATGTTGGTACCAACGACGCCGCTGAGGCGGATGGTTCCTCCACCGACAACGGTGATCACCGTGTTGCTGCCGGCGGTACGGGTCACGTTGGCCGCAAATGTGGCTGCGGTGATGCCCAGGCCGCGGAGGTCGATCAAGTCTTGACCTCCAAGTGGGTTGGCGTCGAAGCCGGTGATGGTGTCGGCACCGAAGCCGGCGAAGTACCGGAAGACGTCGTCGTTGGCGCCACCGTTCATGGTGTCGTTGCCGGCTCCGCCTTCGAGGATGTCGGTCCCGATGCCACCGTTGAGGGTGTCGGTACCGGCCCTGCCGATGATCACGTCAGCAGCTGCCGAACCGGTGATGGAGTCGTTGCCGCCTCCGCCATCGATCAAGCCGATCCCAACCAAGGTGACTGCGGTGAAGTTCAACACGTCGTTGCCGGCCGAACCGACGATGGTGACCCCGGCGAAACCGTTGCTGCTGATGGTCTCCACTGTGGAGATCGACCGCAACCCGATGATCGTGCCATCTGCCAGTGCCTGGATGGCGTCGACACCGGCGCCACCGGTGACGGCATCGAAGCCATCGCCGATGCCGTTGAAGGTGATGCGGTCATCGCCAGCATTCGCCGCAACCGTGTCGTCGCCGGCGTCACCGGAGACGATGTCGTCTTCGGGACCGGTTGCCAGGTTGTCGTTGGCGCCGGCACCGTGGTACTCGTCCTGGCCGGCAGTACCGACCTTGACGTCAACACCGGCGGTTCCGTTGAACAGTTCGCCGACCACCGTGGTGATCGCC